>NZ_JBFAIA010000062.1:0-41328 GCF_040654455.1 Nonomuraea sp. NPDC050691 | reverse complement strand
TGCGGCGGCGCAGGCCCGCAGCGACGAGGCGGCGCAGCAGCTCCCGCGAGCCGACCGCCTCGGCCCCCAGCTCCACGGCCCGCGCGTGGACCGTCTCCGGAACGTCGTAGTGGTCGCGGTCGAACGCCCGCGCCGGCACCCCGAGCAGTGCGGCGAAGGCGTGCAGCTCCTCCAGGGAGTGGTCGCTGACCAGGTGGGACCACATGAGGCCGCGCGGGCCCGGCCAGTTCGGGGGGTCTATGAGCACGGTCACGTGCCCCAGGGTAGGACCCTCCCGCGTACGGTGAGCTCGCCGAGGTCGGCCACGACCACGTCCGCGCCGTGCTCGCGCAGCTCCTCGCCGCGCTCCTCCACCTGCTCCTCCGGACCCTCCGGCGTCGCCTGGGCATCGGCCCGCCTGCGGGGGCGGACGAAGGCGTCAGGGCGGCCGACCGCGACGACGAGCCCGAAACCGGCCTTGCGCGCCGCCTCGACGCCCGGCAGCGCCGCCTCCAGCACGGCCGTGCGCGGCGGCGGCACGGCCAGCCGGCGGGCGGCCTCCAGGAACAGCGCCGGGTCGGGCAGGCCGGGCAGGTTCATCAGGGCGGCGTCGTTGCCGTCGACGAGCACGTCGAACAGGTGAGTGACGGCGGCCGAGGTGATCAGCTTGCGGCCGTGCATGCTGGCCGAGACGGCCGCGGTGCGGGCTCCCCTGTGGCGCAGCTCGTGCAGCAGCGCCACGGTGGACGGGAACGCGGCGACGCCGTACTTGTCCACCTGGTCGACGAACAACCGGTCCTTGGCCCGGCCGAGCCCGTGAATGGTCGGCGCGCCCGGCTCGTCGTCGGGCGAGCCCTCCGGCAGCTCCAGGCCGCGCGAGGCGAGGAACGTGCGGATCCCGTCGAGCCGCGGCCGGCCGTCGACGTGACGCAGATAGTCGTCCCTGATGTCGAAGGGGGCGGAGCGGCCGCGCAGGAAGGCGTCGAAGACGTGCTTCCAGGCGGCCGCGTGGCCCCGCGCGGTGTCGGTGACCACGCCGTCGGTGTCGAACACGACGACGCTCACCGTGGTCAGGTCGATCGCGGGCTCGTTCACACTTGTGAACGTAACCCCATTACCAGGCGACGGGTAGCTTCTCCACGCCGTGGACGATGGACAGCGCCCGGAACGGCACCTCTCCGGCCACGCGCAGGCCGGGGAAGCGGCGCAGCAGCGCGGGGAACGCGATGCGCATCTCCATCTGGGCGAGCGGCGCGCCGATGCAGCGGTGGATGCCGTGGCCGAAGGCCAGGTGCGAGCCCGCCGTGTCGCGGTGCGGCCTGACCTGGTCCATGTCGTCGCCGAGGCTCGGGTCGCGGTTGGCGGCGCTCAGGGAGCACAGCACCATCTCGCCCTTCTTGACGGTGTGGCCGTACAGCTCCAGGTCCTCGCGGGCGAAGCGGGGGAAGGCGACCTGCACGACCGTCATGTAGCGCAGCAGCTCCTCGACCACCTCGTTGACGTGGCCCTCGACCTCGCGCACCTTGGCGGCCTGCTCGGGGTTCCGCAGCAGCCAGAGGGTGCCGAGCGAGAGCATGCTGGTGCTCGTGTCGTGGCCGCCGGTCAGCAGGCCGTCGGCCATGCTGGCGAGCGTGCGGTCGTCGAGCTCGTCGCCGTGCTCGCGCAGGAGCTGGCCCAGCAGGCCGTCGCCGGGGTCGAGCCGCTCGCGGGCGACGAGGTCCGTGAGGTACGTCATCGCGTCGTTGACGGCCTGCAGGGACGCCTCGGGCCCGGCGGTGAAGTCGAAGCGGTTGGTGCTGATCCGCAGGAAGTCGGCCCGCTCGGCGTACGGCACGCCGAGCAGCTCGCACACCACCAGCGACGGGATCGGCAGGGCGAACGACTCGACCAGGTCGGCGGGCGGCCCGGCGGCCTCCATCTTGTCGAGGTACTCCTCGACCATGGCCTCGATGCGGGGCTCCAGCCGGCGCAGGCGGCGCACGGTGAACTCCGGGGTGAGGTAGCGGCGCAGCCGGGTGTGCTCGGGCGGGTCACGGAAGCCGAGTCCGCCCGGGTCCTCCTGGTTGGAGCCGAGCCCGATCACGTTGCCGAAGTCGTTGCTGAAGCGCTCGTGGTCTCCCAGCACGGATCGCACGTCGTGGTAGCGGGTGACCAGGTACACGGTCTGGCCGCCCGGGATCTCCATGGGATAGACGGGATGCTCGGCGCGGATGCCGGCGAGCTCCGCTACCGGATCGAAACCCTCCCTCATGAACTGAACGAGGGGGAACTCTGAATCTGACATCGAATCCGTCCTGTACGGGAGTTATCGCACGTCTGGGGAGGAACCCGTGAAGATGGTCCCATCTGCGGGGTCAGGGGTCGGCCGCGGCCCGCGCCGGAGTCCGGGATGGGGCGGCTCGCTCCATTCTGTGCTACCAGGTGCCGTGACGCGATGACGGTCTTCCCGAGCCCGCCGGGCGCGCGGCCCCGCATGATGCCTCACCGTCGTCCGTCAGGGGCGGACCCCGGGCGGCGATGAAAGATACAGGCCCGGCCGCCTCGGCACCGGCGGCCGAGGCGCAGGTCAGCGACGTTCACGGCGGGCAGGCGCCGGTCACCGCCTCTCCGGGTCGATGCCCCGCTCCGGGGCCTTGGGCTACCATCGCGGGCAGCATGTGGGAGCGCCCCCATTCGTCCGATCCCCCCGCGGAAGATGGAGACCCACCGTGCACTCACCCCCACACGCCCCGGCCCGCCGCTGGGCCGTCCGCGTCGCCGCCGTGCTCACCGCCGCCGTGGCGTTCCTCGCGACCTGGGCCGTAGCGGCCGACGCCCACGGCACGGTCGTGGACCCGGCCTCCCGCAACTACGGCTGCTGGCTGCGCTGGGGCAGCGACTTCCAGAACCCGGCCATGGCGCAGCAGGACCCGATGTGCTGGCAGGCGTGGCAGGCCAACCCGAACGCCATGTGGAACTGGAACGGCCTCTACCGGATGAACCTGGGCGGCAACTTCCAGGCCGGGATCCCCAACGGCCAGCTGTGCAGCGGCGGTCACGCCGAGAGCGGCCGCTACAACTCGCTCGACACGGCGGGAGCGTGGAAGACCACGGACGTCCGCACCTCGTTCACGCTCAAGCTCCTGGACCAGGCCCGTCACGGCGCCGACTACCTGCTCGTCTACGTCAGCCGCCCGGGCTTCGACCCCACCCGCCAGGCGCCCGCCTGGTCGGACATGCAGCTCCTCACCAGGACCGCGAAGTTCAGCCCCGGCGAGTACTACACGGTCAACCTGAGCGTCCCGGGCCGCACGGGCCGCGCCCTGGTCTACACGATCTGGCAGGCCTCGCACCTCGACCAGGCGTTCCTGCTCTGCAGCGACGTGAACTTCGTGAGCTGAGGCCCGCGCAAGACGAAGAGGCCGCCTTCCCGTCAGGAAGGCGGCCTCTGAGCCGGTGGGCGATACTGGGATCGAACCAGTGACCTCTTCGGTGTGAACGAAGCGCTCTCCCCCTGAGCTAATCGCCCGGCTGTGCGGCCCCTTGCGGCTGCCGACGGGAAAACCATACCGCACTCCTGGACCTCCTGGCGAAGCGGCGGCACGCCGGGAGGCGGTCAGGAGCGGGGATTCGAGGGAAAGGGGGTGGTTGCCCATCGGCGGAGCGGGTCGGTGGCATACCATCGACGTGTTCCGGTAGGAGCCGATCGTGATCTTTTCTCCGGAAACGTTCATGAAGGGTTCCTCCGGAGCCGGCTGGGGAGCGCGCAAAGCCCTCGCAAATACCGGCCGACTGATGGCGTTTGGCCAGATAGATGCCCGAATGTCTAGCTGTGAGGTGCGTTACAGAAGGCCCTGGGAGCGGAATCTTTCCTACAGGTTTCTTCGTTCCGCGTCATAGCTCAGGACGAAGTCCGTCAGAGCAGTGAAAGCCCCGAAGAGGGGACCTACGACAAAAAGGTTTGGCTGACGATGAACAGCACCACCGTCTCCGCCGAGCTTGGCCTTCGGCTTGTGGTCCCCGACCGAACGACCGTCCCCCTGCTCGCCGGCCTCAGCTACACCGCCGACGACCCCTACGCGATCCGTATGGCCTTCCACGTGGGGAACGACGAACCGGTCGAGTGGATCTTCGCCAGGGAGCTGCTGACCGTCGGCATCGTGCGCAGGGTCGGCGACGGGGACGTGCAGGTGTGGCCGGCCCGCTCCGACGGCGAGCGCACCCTGCACATCAGCCTGACCTCCCCCTTCGGCCAGGCCCTGTTCGAGGTGCCGCTGACCCCCCTGACCGAGTTCCTGCACCGCACGTACGAGAAGGTGCCCGCCGGGCGCGAGACCGACTTCATGGACCTCGACGCCGAGCTGACCAACATGCTCTGGCCGTCCTGAGCCTCCTCGGCCCGCCCGGTTCCCTAGGCGCCGGGTAGCGCCTCCAGCGCCTTTCTCATGCGGGCGATCTCGACGCTCTGGCCCGCGTACACGTCGCGCGCCATGCGCCGCATGGTCACCTGGCGCCCGCCGGCGAGCTGCTCGCCGGCCATCCGCAGCGCGCCCTCGTGGTGTCTGATCATGAGGCGCAGGAACAGGCGGTCGAAGGCGGTGTCGCGGGCGGCGCGCAGGGCGTTCATCTCCTCCAGCGAGGCCATCCCGTAGCCCGCCGGGCCGTGCCCGTGCCCGGCCGGGACCGAACGGCCGAGGTTCGCGAGCCAGCCCGTCATCACGTTGATCTCGGGCTGCTGGGCCGCGGCGATCTGGCCGGCGAAGCCGCGCACGGTCGTGTTCCTCGTGCGCTCCGCCACCAGGGCGGTCATCTCCAGGGCCTGGCGGTGGTGCGGGATCATGCCTTCGGCGAAACGGACGTCCGCGGCGCCGGGCTCCCGGCCGGCCTGGCCGACGCGCTCCCCCGGCGTGGCCGTACGGGCGGGGGCCCCCGGCTCGCCCGGGACGATCACCGGTGCGCCCGTGCCCACGGCCGAAGGTCCCTCCGGCCGCTCGGCGCACGCGGATACCGCCAATATCGCCATAATTGCGACAAGAGGCGGTACGGACCGGGATCGTACTGACATAGCTTCCATATTGCGACACAAGACGAGGGGTACGTGCGTGATCTCTGCCAGGGTACGGGGGGCGGTGTTGTGCGCGGTCGCCCTGCTCGTGTCCGCGTGCGGCGGGTGGGGATCGGACCCGTCGGACCCCGGCGGGTCCCCGTCGCGCCCCGGAGGCACCTCACAGCGGGCGGGCGACGACGCCGTGATGACCAGCCCCAACGTCAAGCTCGTGGCCAACGTCCCGCGTTCGGCGCCGCTGAACAACGAGATGGACTGGAACACCGACCTGGCCTTCCAGGGAGACTACGCCTACGTCGGCAACTTCGGCGGGTTCTCGATCTACGACATCAGCGATCCGGCCAGGCCGAAGACGGTCAGCCAGGTGGCGTGCCCGGCCCAGCAGAACGACGTCTCCGTCCACGGTGACCTGCTGATCCTTTCGGTGGACGAACCCCGCAGCGACGCGGGCTGCGACTCCGACGAGGACACGCGCGCCTGGGAGGGCCTGCGCATCTTCGACATCAGCGACAAGACCCGCCCGAGGTACGTCTCGGCGGTGGCGACCGAGTGCGGGTCGCACACGCACACCATGGTGCCGCGGGGCGAGACGCTCTACGTGTACGTCTCCTCCCCCGGCTCCGAGGCGGACTCGGCGACCTGCACGCCGGACCACCAGGTCATCCAGGTCGTGGAGATCCCGATGAAGGATCCCCGATCGGCCAGGGTCGTCGCCAAGCCGAACATCTTCCCCGAGCGCCAGAAGGGCAGCGGCGGCTGCCACGACATCACCGCGTACCCGGAGAAGAAGCTCGCGGCCGCGGCCTGCTTCGGCGACGGCGTGCTGCTCGACATCTCCGACCCCGTGAACCCGCAGGTGCTGCAGCAGATCCGCGACGAGACGAACTTCCAGATCTGGCACTCGGCCACGTTCAACAACGACGCGACCAAGGTGATCTTCAGCGACGAGCTGGGCGGCGGCGGCGCGCCCACCTGCGACCGGAACACCCCGCAGACCAAGGGCGCCAACGCGATCTACGACATCGTCGACGGCCGGCTGGAGCGGCGCGGCTACTTCAAGATGCCGCGTGAGCAGCAGAAGGACGAGAACTGCGTCGCCCACAACGGCTCGCTGCTGCCGGTGCCGGGCAAGGACGTCATGGTGCAGGCGTGGTACCAGGGCGGCGTGTCGATCTGGGACTTCACCGACTCCTCCGCGCCCCGGGAGATCGGCTTCTTCGAGCGTGGGCCGTACCCGGACGGCGGCGACGACCCGGTGGCCGGCTCGTGGTCGGCGTACTACTACAACGGCTACATCTACTCCAGCGACATCCGCGAGGGGCTCGACGTGATCTCCATCGACGACCCGCTGACGGACCCCGCCAAGAAGGTCGACATGGACGACTTCAACGTGCAGACGCAGAAGTCGTACTAGGCCCGGGCCCCGTGGCGTGGTCCCGTGCCCGGGCGGCCGCTCATACCGGCCGCCCGGGTCCGGACGTCACGGGTCGAGGTCGCCCGCCGAGCGCTCGGCGAAGACCCGCATGGCCTTGGCCGTGATCGGGCCGGGCGCGATCGGCAGCTCGGTGTCGTCGACCAGCCTGATCGGCTGGATGTCGCGGGTGGTGGAGGTCAGGAACGCCTCCTCGGCCTCGTACAGGGCCGACAGCGGCACGTCGGTCTCCTCGCCGCCGCACCATTCGAGCACCAGCGCCCGCGTGACGCCCGCCAGGCAGCCGGACGCGAGGGTCGGCGTGAGCAGCCGGCCGCCGCGGACGATGAAGATGTTGGAGCCGGTGCCCTCGCACAGGTCGCCGGCGACGTTGCCGAAGATCGCCTCGCCGCCGCCGCGGGCCTTGGCGTAGGCCAGGGCCTTGGCGTTGTCGCCGTAGGAGGTGCTCTTGACGCCGGCCAGCGCGCCGCGCTCGTTGCGCGGCCAGGGCACGACGGTCACGTTGGCGGTGACGGGGAACGGCTTCTGCTCGTCGACGATCACCACGGCGGTGGTGCCCTGGTCGCCGCGGTCGGAGCCGAGCGGGCCCGGGCCGCTGGTGTAGGTGATGCGGATGCGGCCGAGCGCCCAGTCGGGGGCGACGGCCAGGCACTTCGCGACGCCGTCGGCGACGGCCTCGACGTCGGGCTCGGGCAGGTCCATGCGCTGCGCGGAGAGCTTGAGCCGGTCGAGGTGCCGGGTGAGGGCGAACGCGCGGCCGTGAACGATCTTCACGGTCTCGAACACGCCGTCGCCGACCATGAGCCCGTGGTCGAACACCGAGACGGTCGCCCGCTGGGGGTCGATCAGCTCCCCGTTGACCCAGACAGGGATGTTCATCAAGTGCCTCCTGATGATGCCAGTGAGATGAGCCTGGACGCCTTCAGCTCGGTCTCGAGCCACTCACGCCGGGGATCGCTCTCCCAGGTTATGCCCGCGCCCGTGCCGAACCGGATCTCGCCCGCGGCGATCCAGAACGTGCGGATGCCGACGGCCAGCGCCGCCCTGCGTCGGTCGGCGTCGACCCAGCCCACCGCCCCACAGTACGGCCCCCGGGGCGCGGGTTCGAGCTGATTGATGATCCTCAGGGCCGACGACTTGGGGGCCCCGGTGACCGAGCCGGGCGGGAACGTGGCCGCGAACAGCTCGGCCCAGCCCGCGCCGGCCCGCAGCCGGGCGCGCACCGCCGAGACCAGGTGGACGAGGCCGGGGTGCTCCTCGACCGCGCACAGCGACGGCACCTCGACGGAGCCGACGGCGGCGACCCGGCCGAGGTCGTTGCGGACCAGATCGACGATCATGACGTTCTCGGCGCGGTCCTTGTCGAGCAGGTCGGCGGCGGTGGCGCCGGTGCCCTTGATCGGGCGGGACTCGACGACGTCGCCGTCGCGCGACAGGTAGAGCTCCGGCGAGGCGGAGACGACGGTCGTGCCGGGCACGTCGATCACCGCGGCGTACGGGGCCGGGTTGCCCGCGGCGAGGAGCGCGGCCAGGGCCAGCGGGTCGGCGTCGGAGGGCACGGGCGCGCTCAGGATCCGGCACAGGTTGGCCTGGTAGACCTCGCCGCGCTCGATGTGGTCGCGGATCGTCTGGACGCCGCGCTCGTAGGCGGCCTGGTCGAGCGAGCTGCGCCACCGGCCGGGCGGTGGACCGTGCCAGGGGCGGCGGGGACTGGGCAGCGGAGCGGGACGTACCCGGTCGAAGCGGGCGCACGTCGACTTTCCCTCGTAGTCGGCCACGACCGCCCACCAGCCGTCGCCGTCGAGGGCGGCGAGGTCGGTGGTCAGGTCGCGCAGGCCGGTGGCGAGGACACCGCCTACGTGGGCGAAGGCGTCGTGCACGGCTCCCATTGTCCCAGCAGCTGGAGGAACTCCAGCGCCGCGGGCAGCGGATGCGCGGGCACGACCGCGAAGACCCTGCGCGCGGGGGCCGTGCCGCGCAGCGGGCGCAGCACGATCGAGGGCGGCACACCCCGGGCGGCCAGCTCGGGGACCAGCGTGACGCCGAGCCCGGCGGCGACGAACCCGAACTTCCCCGTCCACTCGGCCACCCGCAGGCCGCTTCGCGGGGTGAAGCCGGCGGCGGCGCACGCGGCGGTCAGCAGCGTCGGCTGGCCGCGCGGGGCGGCCTCGATCCACGCCTCCCCCGCCAGGTCGCGCAGATCGACGGCGTCCTCGCGGGCCAGCGGGTGCTCGCGTGGCAGGGCGACGAGCAGCCGGTCCTCCCGCAGGAGCACCGCCCGCCCGGAGTCGCCCTCCGGGTCTCCGCGCCGCTGGGCGCCCTCCTCCGGAGTCACCCTTTCCCGGACGGAATCCCCTGGGGAGCGGCCCTCCCGGGCCCGGTCTTCCGCGCCCAGGTCTCCCGGAGCGCGACCTTCTGCGCCGCTGCCTTCCAGGGCGCGGCCTTTCAGGGCGCGGCTTTCCAGGGCGAGGTCTCCTGGAACGCGGCCTTCTGTGCCGCGGTCTTCCAGGGCGAGGTCTTCCGGGGCGAAATCTTCCGGGGCGCACGCGCGGGGAGTGAAGCCGGCGGGCAGGCCCGTCGGGTAGTCGCTGATGACCGCGATGTCCAGCGACCCGGCCTGGAGGCGTTCGACCAGCCGGGAGGTCAGCCCCTCGATCACACGCGGCTCGACGCGCGGCCGGACGCGCGCGAAGTGCCTGAGCGTGCCCGGCACCAGGTCGACGTTGGCCGTGGCGAACGCGCCGACGCGCAGCGTGCCGCCGCTGCCGCCGTGGATCGCGGTCAGCTCCTCCCCCGCGCGTTCGAGCCGGTCCAGGACGGCGACGGCGTGGCGGTGCAGCGCCAGGCCCGCCGGGGTGAGCCGGACGCCACGGGCCAGGCGCTCGAACAGCGGACCTCCGGCGGCGCGCTCCAGCGCGGCGATCCGGCGGGAGACCGCGGACTGGGTGTAGCCGAGCAGCTCGGCGGCGGCGGTGAACGAGCCGTTGCGGGCCACCTCGTCGAACAGCCGGAGGGTGGCGGTGTCCAAGGTATTCGTGTCAGTCATGGCTGCCATGCAATCTAGTCGCTGGTGGAATCTCTCGCATCAGGGTTCACTGATCCACATGACCGCAATCGGGAGAAATATCGTGGGAAAGATCGCTTTTCTTGGACAGGGACGGATGGGTGTCCCCATGGCGCGGCGCCTCGTGGAGGCCGGCCACCAGGTGACGGTGTGGCGGCGCGGCACGGGCGTGACGGCGGCCGAGGCGGTGGAGGGAGCCGCGCTGGTCGTCACGATGCTGCGCGACCCGGCCGCGGTCCGCGAGGTGCTGACGGCGGCGCTGCCCGGGCTGGCTCCCGGGACGACGGTCGTGGAGATGTCCACGATCGGCCCGGAGGCGGTGCGGGAGCTGCGGGAGCTGTTGCCGGCGTCCGTCGGCCTCGTGGACGCGCCCGTGCTCGGCAGCGTCGGGCCGGCCACGGAGGGGACGCTGACCGTCCTCGCCGGGGGACTGGACGAGTTGGACGGCTTCTACGGGCCGGACGGCCGGCTTGGGCCTGACCGGGTGGACGCGCCGGTCGCGGCGGGGGTGCGGGAGGTGCTGTCCGTGTTCGGCTCCGTGCGGGAGGCCGGGCCGCTGGGCGCGGGCGCCGCCCTGAAGGTGGCCGTCATGAGCGCGATCGTCCCGGCCCAGGTTCTGATCGCCGAGACGTTCGCGTACGGGACGGCGCACGGCGTGTCGCGCGAGGCGCTGGCGGACGTGCTCGCGGGCACCCCGCTCGGGGCGCTGGCGGAGCGGCTGCGCGTGCCCGCGGCCGAGACCCGCTACGCCCTCGGGCTCGCGGCCAAGGACCTGGCACTGGCGGCGTGGCCGGAGGCGACGCTCGCCACCGCGGCCCGCAGGCGGCTCCAGGAGGCGGAGGCCGCCGGGCTGGGCGGGAACGACCTCACGGCGATCGCCACCCACCTGGCGACCCGCCTCGCGGCGCCCTCCACGCCTGACGCGCTCTCGCCGGAGAACGCGGCGCCTGAGGCCGGGGACGGCGCGCCGAGGGGGCGCGCGTCGAGGGCCGTGCCGCTGAACCCGCCGACCGTCCCGGCCACGAACGGCATGTACTCCCACGCCGTACGGGCCGGCGACACGCTCTACGTCTCGGGACAGGCCGCCCTCGACGAACGGCACCGCGTGGTGGGCGAGGGCGACATGACCGTCCAGGCCGAGCACGTCTTCCGCAACCTGGAGCGCATCCTGGCCGACCAGGGGGCGACGTTCGACGACATCACGTTCATCCGGACGTACCTGACGGACATGGACCTGCGGATGGACTACGGCGCGGTGCGACGGAAGTACATCACCGGGACGCCGCCCGCGAGCACGACCGTCGAGGTGCCGAGGCTGTTCATGCCGGGGCTGCTGCTGGAGGTGGACGTGATCGTGGCCCTGCCCTGATCGGTCATCAGCGTCTCTTTATCCGGATCTAGCAAGATCACCGCTATCTCTGATCCGCATGACGTACCGAACATCACTGACGGCACTGGCGCTGGCGCTGGCCGGGCTGGTGGCGCATCCTTCCCCGGCAGGCGCGGATGCCGGCCCGGGGGCGGGCACCACTCCCAGCCCGGCCTCCGGCGTGCCGTCCGTCCAGTGGAGATCCTGTCCCGCCTACTCCGACGAGGTGATCCGGAGCCTGCGCGTGACGGAGGAGCAGACCCCGGCCTTCCGCGCCCTGATGAAGCGCCTGGAGTGCGGGACGGTCAGCGTACCGCTGAACCATCGCGACCCCGGCGGTCGGAAGATCGACATCGCGGTGACCCGGCTGGCCGCCACGGACCAGGCTCGCCGGCTCGGTGCCACCGCCGTCCTGCCGGGAGGGCCGGGCAACAGCGGATACCTGGACCCGGTCCTGCGGGTCGCGCTCAGGAACAAGGAGATGGCCGAGCTCAACGAGCGCTACGACATCATCGGCTTCGACCCGCGCGGGGTGGGGTACAGCGCCAAGGTCACCTGCCCCGTCTCGCAGGTGGGCCCGGAGGAGCCGGGCACCCTGACCGAGGAGGCGGCCAGGAAGATATACGAGGCCCAGGCCGCCGCGAACCAGAAGTGCGGACGCTCCGACGCCGCATTCCTCGGACAACTCACCACCGAGAGCGTGGCCGAGGACCTGGACCTGGTGCGGAGCGCCCTGGGTGAGCGCACGTTCAACCTGCTCGGCTTCTCCTGGGGCACCTACCTGGGCATGGTGTACCGCAGCCGGTTCCCCGAGCACACCGGACGGGCCTTCCTGGACAGCGTGGCGCCGCCGTGGACCCGTCTCGACAGGCACATGAAGGACAGCGCGGAGGCGGCCGAGCGTGACTTCGGGCGCATGGCCGCCTGGCTGGCCCGCCGCGATGAGACCTACGGTCTCGGTGCCACCGCCCGGCAGGTGCGCGAGCAGGTGGCGAAGCTGGTCCGCGCGTACGACAAGAGCCCCAAGATCTACACTGACGTGCAGCGGCCCGTCGACGGCTCGGCCGTCGCCGACCTGGCCAAGCGCAACTCGACCGAGTGGACGCGCGCGGGCAAGGCGCTGGCCGAACTGCGCACGGCGACGGGCACCACCGCCCCGCCCGCCGTCAAGGAGCTCCTCGGCGCTCCGATGATGGGGACGCCCGTTCCCGGCGCGCCCGAGACGCTGAACATGACCATGAACCTGGCCGTCGCGTGCAACGAGGACGGCAGCCGGGTCGGTTTCGACACCGCCTGGCGTGACTACCAGCGGCTGGTGAAGCGCCATCCGGCGACCGGCCGGTCCTGGGGGCCGGGTGTCATGTGCGCCGGCTGGCCGCTGCCGGTGCAGCAGGCCACGTTGAAGCGGAGCGGCGGGTCACTGGTACTGGCGGGGCATCTGTACGAGTTCATGTCGGTCTACGACTGGACGCTGCAGACGCGGCGCGCCGTCGGCGGCACCGTCTACACGGTCGCCGACGACGTGCACGTGTCGGCCACCCGGGTGCCCGAGTGCGCCGCCGACGTGGTGCGGTACTTCGAGACGGGTCGGATCGGCAGGGGCTGTGGGGGCAGCGCGGTCCCGAGCTGACCCCGGCTCAGTCGAGCGGGCCCGTGACCGCCTCCACGGCGGCGATCACCGTGCCGTCCGCCACCAGGCGGACCGCCGCGTCGATCTCCGGCGCGAGGAACCGGTCCGGGCCCGGGCCCGCCACGGTCTCGCGCAGCGCCTTCACCACGGCCGCCGTGGCCGGGGCGGGACTCAGCGGGGCACGCAGGTCGAGCGCGCGGGCGGCGGTCAGCACCTCGATCGCCAGCACGCGCGTCAGGCCGTCGACGGACCGGCGCAGCTTGCGCGCCGCCGACCAGCCCATCGAGACGTGGTCCTCCTGCATGGCCGAGCTGGGGATCGAGTCGACGCTGGCGGGCATGGCCAGCCGCTTGAGCTCGGAGACGATGGCCGCCTGGGTGTACTGGGCGATCATGTGGCCGGAGTCGACGCCGGGGTCGTCGGCCAGGAACGCGGGCAGCCCGTGGTTGCGGGCCACGTCGAGGAAGCGGTCCGTGCGGCGCTCGGACATGGAGGCGAGGTCGGCGGCGACGATCGCGAGGAAGTCCAGCGCGTACGCGACGGGGGCGCCGTGGAAGTTGCCGTTGGACTCGACGCGGCCGTCGGCGAGCACGGCCGGGTTGTCGACGGCGCTGGCCAGCTCCCAGGTGGCGACGTTGGCGGCGTGGGCGATCGTGTCGCGGACAGCCCCGGCGACCTGGGGCGCGCAGCGCAGGGAGTAGGCGTCCTGGACGCGGGTGCAGGCGTTGGGGTCGCGGTGGCTCTCCATGACGGCGGAACCGGCCAGGATCCGCGTCATGTTGGCCGCGGCGCGGGCCTGGCCGGGGTGCGGGCGCAGCGCCTGCAGCTCGGGGGCGAAGACGCGGTCGGTGCCGAGCAGGGCCTCGACGCTCATCGCGGCACTGACGTCGGCGGTCCTCACCAGGCGGGTGAGGTCGTCGATGGCCAGGATCAGCATGCCGAGCATGCCGTCCGTGCCGTTGATGAGCGCGAGCCCCTCCTTGGCGGCCAGCTCGACGGGCTCGACACCTGCCTGCTTGAGCGCCTCGGCCGCCGAGGTGAGCCGGCCGGAGGCGTCGCGGACCGGGCCCTCGCCCATGAGGGCCAGCGCCACGTGGGCCAGCGGGGCCAGGTCGCCGGAGCAGCCGAGGCTGCCGTACTCGTGCACGACGGGCGTGATGCCCGCGCTGATGAGCGCGGCCAGGGTCTTGGCGGTCGTCGGCCGGATGCCGGTGTGCCCGGTGGCCAGCGTGTGCAGGCGCAGCAGCATGAGGGCGCGCACGACCTCGGTCTCCACCTCGGGACCGCTGCCGGCCGCGTGGGAGCGGACCAGCGACCGCTGGAGCTGGGCGCGCAGCGCCGGGTCGATGTGCCGCGTGGCGAGCGCGCCGAAGCCGGTCGAGACGCCGTAGGCGGGGACGGGGCTCTCGGCCAGCTCGTCCACCCGCTGCCGTGCCGCCGCGACCGCCGCGACGGCGTCGTCGGTGAGCTGGACCGCGGCGCCGAGGCGGGCCACCCGGATGACGTCGTCGAAGGTCAGCGGCTCCGGGCCGACGTTCACGACTCCGTTGTCGCGCATGGTGTTCTCTCTCGTTCAGGTAACTTGCGTATGCGATGTTAGCTCCTTACCGGAGAACAGCGCCGCCAGCCCCTCCCTGCCCGCTTCCGTGACGTTCACCGCCCGGGGGACGGGCCCCCTGACGTACCAGCCGCGTTCGAACAGCACGGCGGTGACGGCCGCGCCGAGCGCGCCGCCGAGGTGGGCCCGCCGTTCGGTCCAGTCGAGGCACTCCGGGGCGAAGCGACGCCTGGTCCGGCGCACCCCTTCGACGTCCACGCCCAGGCCGCCGAGCAGGCGCTCCCCCTCCGGGGTCACCTCTTCCCCGGCGAGGCAGCCGGCCTCGCGCAGCCCGTCGAACAGGCCGACCCCGGCGCGTCCGGCCAGATGGTCGTAGCAGGTGCGGGCCTCCTCCAGCATGCGCGCCTGCCGCGACTGGCGCAGGGACCGCACGGGCGGGCGTCCGCCGACCCGGGCCAGCACCTCCAGCACCTCGGCGATCTCGTGCCCGGCCAGCCGGTAGTAGCGGTGGCGGCCCTGCCGTACGACGGCGACGAGACCACCGTCCAGCAGGCGCGACAGGTGCGCGCTGGCGGTGGCGGCGCTCACGCCCGCCATCCGGGCCAGCTCCCCCGCCGCCAGGGCCTGGCCTCCCAGCAGGGCCGTGAGGATGGCGGCCCGGGTGGGGTCCGCGATGAGCGCCGCCACGGGCGCGATGTCGGCGTCGGCCGCGACGTGCTCCACTGCTGCCATGCCTCCGACCATAGCCGGAGCACGTTTCGCCGGCCGTCGAAGGATGGCGCCCGGGCGTCCTCCCACGGCGGCGGTCTCGTACGGCGGGCGTCCTCATATGGCTGCAGGGCGGTCTCGTACGGCGGGCGGCATGTCCCTCCGCGCGTACGCCCCGGCCTGACACGGGTGCTTCGACGGCCGTTCGAACACTTCCGGTGCACCACCGGCGCCATGACCGACAGCCCCGCGCTCCTCGTGGCCGACTCCGTGGAGCGATGCCTGGTCCTGGCCGAGACCTGGCTCGCCCGGGACGGCCGGCCCGTCCCGACCGACGGCGCCAACCTGGGCGCGGAGGTGGAGGCCCTGCTAGCGCCACCCCGGCCGCCGACGCCTGGGACGTCCCGCGTGACCCCAACTGGACGCTGCGCCGGATCGCCTCCTGGAGTCGTCTGGTACGCGGAGCAGGTCGGCGACTTCCGGTTTGGGGACTCGGCGAGGATTCGCTAGAGTTCTCTCGTCGCCGCAACACAGCGGCGGCGACGCGGAAGTGGCTCAGTGGTAGAGCATCACCTTGCCAAGGTGAGGGTCGCGGGTTCGAATCCCGTCTTCCGCTCGGAGCTTCCGGCTCGGTGGAGTGGCCGAGAGGCGAGGCAGCGGCCTGCAAAGCCGTCTACACGGGTTCAAATCCCGTCTCCACCTCGGCAACGGACGATTAGCTCAGCGGGAGAGCGCTTCCCTGACACGGAAGAGGTCACTGGTTCAATCCCAGTATCGTCCACCACACCTCACCCCAGGTCTCGCGACCTGGGGTTTCGTGTTGTCAGGGCCCCTCTCCCCGGGGACGGCGCGCCTCTCGCGGGCGTACGAGCCGACGGGCACAGGCGGGCTCGCTCCGGGCGGGGAGCGCCGGCGCGGCGCCCCGAAATCCGGTGGGAATCTGTCGGTGCCCGGTGGTAGAAAGCAGGTTCGATAACCATCCGCCTGCCGCCTCGGGGAGCTTGGCCTGTGACCTCCAACAGCACGCCGGAGTTCTCCGTCTCCGGCCCCCGTCACGACCATCGCGGCCCGGTCCGCTGGCTGTGGTCCCATCTGCGCCGCCATCCCCTCCACCTGCTCGGGTTCCTCGGCGGGTCGCTGGTGATGGTGGTGCTCAACGCGACCGTGCCGTCCCTGACCGGCGACGCGTTCGACGCCGTGCTGGGCGGGCGGGGCGACCCCGCGGAGGCGCTGCGGCTGATCGTGCTGGCGCTGCTCGCCATCGTGCTGGCGCGCGGCGTGTTCGACCTGGCCGCCCGGCTGTCGAGCGAGGTGCTGGCCAAACGCCTGGAGCGCGACGCCCGTGACGAGCTCTACGTGAGCCTGCTGGGCAAGAGCCAGACGTTCCACAACCGGCAGCGGGTGGGCGACCTCATGGCCCGGGCGGCCAACGACATCCGGCAGCTCTCCACCATGGTCACGCCGGGTCTCGACCTCATCGTCGACTCCGGGCTCACCGGGATCGTGCCGCTGTTCTTCATCGGGGCGATCAACCCGCGGCTGCTGCTCGTGCCGGGAATCTTCGCCGTGGTGTTCGTGGCGGCGCTCTGGCACTACATGCGGCGGCTCAACCCCGTGGCGACGCGCATGCGCGAGGAGTTCGGCGATCTCAACGCCACGCTCAGCCAGGCGGTGCGGGGCATCGAGGTGATCAAGGTGACGGCGCAGGAGGAGCAGGAACGGCGGCGCTTCCGGTCGCACGCGCGCCGCTACCGCGACTCCTTCGCCCGCAACGGCCTGGTGCAGGCCCGCTACCTGCCGACCCTGCTGTTCGCGTTCGCGATGGCGGCGGCGCTGTGGCACGGCCTGGCCCTGCACGGAGCCGGGGTGATCAGCGTCGGCGAGCTGGTCGCGTTCATGGGGCTCATGGCCATGCTGGGGTTCCCCACGCAGATCTCGATCTTCACGTTCTCGCTGGTGCAGATCGGCCTCGTCTCCTCGCGCCGGATCCTGGACATCATGACGTCCGAGAGCGAGCTGGCGCAGCGCGCCGACGGCCACGCCGCGTCCATCAGCGGCGAGATCGTCTTCGAGGACGTCACCTTCGGCTACGGCGAGGGCGAGCCGGCGCTGCGCGGCGTGTCGTTCACCGTGCGCCCCGGCGAGACCGTGGCCGTCGTCGGCGAGACGGGCTCCGGCAAGAGCACGCTCACCAAGCTCGTCCCCCGCATCTACGACGTCACCGCGGGCCGCATCCTCATCGACGGGGTCGACGTGCGCGACTGGGACCTCGACTCCCTGCGCTCCCAGATCTCCACGATCGAGCAGGACATCGTGCTGTTCTCCCGGTCGGTGGCCGAGAACATCGCCTTCAGCCTGGGCCAGCGGGCCGACCGCGAGGCCGTGGTGCGGGCGGCGGAGGACGCGCAGGCGGCCGAGTTCGTCGCCGAGCTGTCCGACGGTTACGACACGGTCATCGGCGAGCGGGGCGTCACGCTGTCGGGCGGGCAGCGCCAGCGCCTGGCCATCGCGCGGGCCCTGCTGACCGACCCGGCGATCCTCGTCCTGGACGACTCGACGAGCGCCATCGACTCCGCCACCGAGGACAAGATCCAGCAGGCGATCGGCCGCATCCAGGAGGGGCGCACCACGCTGCTCATCACGCACCGCCTCTCCCAGATCCGCTGGGCGGACAAGGTGCTGCTGCTGAGACGCGGCGAGCTGGCCGACTACGGCACGCACGACGAGCTGATCGCCCGCAGCCGTCTCTACCGGCGGATCTTCTCCCACTACGACGAGGTGGAACTCGACGACGGCCCGGACCCGACCGGCGACGGCCGCGGCGGGGTTCTGGAAGAGGCGGGTCAGGCGATGGCCGGCGAGCAGGGAGGGGTGCGCTGATGGGCTTCATCATGGACGGCCTCGACGCCGAGGACTACGACCGCACGTACGGCGACCGCGAGCTGCTGCGCCGCATCCTGTCCTACTTCCGGCCGAAGCTCGGGCCGATGGTGCTGGTCGCCGTCATGATCGTGCTGAGCTCCGCGAGCCAGGCCGCCATGCCGCTGGTGGCGAGCTGGGGCCTCGACGAGATCCAGGACGGCACCATCGCCGAGACCGGCTGGCGGCTCACGCTCGGCCTGCTGCTGGCGGGCGGGCTCGGCTGGGGGTTCAACTTCGTACGCCAGTGGCAGAGCTCGCGGATCACCGGCGACGTCGTGCTGCGCCTGCGCGAGGACGCCTTCGACGCGGTGCTCCAGCGCGACCTGTCGTTCTACGACGAGACGCCGTCGGGCCGGATCGTCAGCCGGGTGACCTCCGACACCGACGACTTCGCCACGGTGTCCACGCTGACGATGGACCTGATCAGCCAGGTGCTCATGGTGGGCCTCGTGACGGTCCTGCTGTTCATGCGCAGCGTCGAGCTGGCGCTGCTGACGCTGCTCGTGGTGCCCGTCGTGGTGGCCATCGCGCTGCTGTTCCGGCGGATCGCCCGGACGAGCACCCGCCGGGCGCAGCGGTCGCTGAGCCGCGTCAACGCCAACCTGCAGGAGACCATGGGCGGCATCGCCGTGGCCAAGAACTTCCGGCAGGAGCGGCAGGTCTACGACGAGTTCCGGCCGATCAACCAGCAGAGCTACAAGGTGACCCTGGGACAGGGGTTCGTGTTCTCGTCGATCTTCCCGGTGCTGTTCCTGGTGGCGGGGCTCGCGACGGTCGCCCTGACACAGCTGGGCGGCACGGCCGCGCTCGGCGGGCGGCTGTCGGCCGGCGACTGGTACCTGTTCCTGCAGGGTGTGGCGCTGTTCTGGTTCCCGCTGACGTCCATCGCCGCGTTCTGGTCGCAGTTCCAGCAGGGGCTTTCAGCGTCGGAGCGGGTGTTCGCGCTCATCGACGCGCCGCCGCGGGTGGTGCAGACCGACGCCCGCGACGTCGGCCGGGTGGCGGGGCGCATCGAGTTCGAACGGGCCACCTTCGGCTACGACCCGGCCGCCCCGGTGCTGCGCGACTTCGACCTGGTCATCGAGGCGGGCGAGACGGTGGCGTTGGTCGGCCACACGGGCGCCGGCAAGTCCACGCTCAGCAAGCTGATCACCCGGTTCTACGAGTTCCAGGAGGGCCGCCTGCTGATCGACGGCCACGACATCCGCGCGCTGGAGCTCGGCGCGTACCGCAGGCAGATCGGCGCGGTCCCGCAGGCGCCGTTCCTGTTCAGCGGCACGGTGGCCGACAACATCCGCTACCCGAGACCCGACGCGACCGACGAGGAGGTGCTGGCCGCCGCGACGGCGGTCGGCGGCGGCGACTGGCTCGAGGCCCTGCCCCACGGGCTGCGCACGGACGTGGGCGAGCACGGGCGGGCGCTGTCCATGGGGCAGCGGCAGCTCGTGGCGCTGGCCCGGCTGCTGGTGCAGGACCCGGCGATCGTGGTGCTGGACGAGGCCACGGCCAGCGTCGACCCGCTCACGGAGGCGCAGATCCAGGAGGGCCTCGACGTGGTGCTGGCCGGCCGCACCTCGATCGTCATCGCGCACCGGCTGTCCACGATCGAGCACGTCGACCGGATCATCGTCCTCGACCACGGCCGGATCGTCGAGGAGGGCGACCACGCGACGCTGCTGGCCCGCGGGGGGAGGTACTGCGAGGTGTACAACACGTACTTCCGCCACCAGTCTCCCCACTACCGCGCGGGCACGGGCTTCGTCCCGGTCGCGGCTCAGGGGTGAGCGTGCGGGGCCGGTCCCCTTCCAGCCCTGCCTCGGGCTGCCCCTTTCCGCGGGACCGGCCCGCAACTTGCCGGCCTCCGGCGGGGGCATGCGACGCCGCTTGCTCCCCCTTGTAGGCACTTGCGCCCTGCTCCGGGAGCTTGTGCCGCGCTTCACGCAACTCGTCCCCCTTGGGAAGGGAACTCGTCCCCCTTGGGATTCGTGGTCCGCTTCAGGGAAGACGCTTCGGCAGGACGCTTCGCACTGAGACGGAGCCGACCTGCGGGCAGGAAGTACGACCTCATGCATTCGTCCTCATGCATTCGTCGGGTCGGGATGGCAGGCGGTCCGCACTGTCGCGTCCCCGGGCTCCGGCACTCCGACGCGCCACCACCACCCGCGCAGCTCGTCATCGGAGGCGGGCGCTCACCCCATGACCACTCGTCCCGACCACGGGCACGACCATGTCCGGCGCCGGCCCGGACAAGGTCAGGCGATGAGGAATCGGCGGACAGCCGTTGGCGCGCGCGAACATTCCGGCATCCGGGAGCGACGAACCATGCAGTCGATCGTTACGGAGGCCGTTGATGACTTCACCCTTGGCCGTGGAACCGCCGCCGACGGCCCGCCCGAACCGGTCCCGGCGGCTGAAGGGCCTCGGGCTGGTCGTGCTCGGCATCGCCCTGGGGCTGGCGCTGTCCGTCGCGGCGCGGTGGCCGCGCTCCGAGGTGGTGTACCGCAGCGACCAGCCCGCCTCCGTGGCGTATGACGACGATGCGAAACACCTGCTGGCCTTGGTCCGCCGGAGCGCCCTGCTCGGGGAGTCGCGCCAGATCTTCGTCGGCCGGGACCCCAGCGTCTCCTACGGCCATTGGGTGGACATCGACACGTCCGCCGACTCCGTCAGGACGACCGAGTGGACGACCTCCGGGGTGCGGGTGCTCTTCGACACCGGGCACGAGCTGTTCATCCCCGTCAAATACTTCATCGGCGGCCGGTGACCTCCTCGGCGAACGCTCGGAAACGCCCGAGGCGGAGAGTCCATGGAATCCCGCCCTGTGGATCTTGTCTCACATGCCGGCTTACTGGCACAGGTCATCCCGGCCGTACTCATAGCGATGGTCGTCGAGTTCCGCGCGGTGCACGACACATGGCGCAGTGTGGCCAAGGATCACGCCAAGAATCGCTCGCAGGCCGAACGGACGGAGCTGGCGCGCCTGATCCCGAGGCAGGTGGTCATCCAATTCGCTGTCATGCTCGTGCTCACCCTGCTCGAAGTCGCGGCACTCGTGGTCGCCGGCGGGCGCCCCGGACCGCTCAAGCTGGCCGAGTGGATCGTACGGGAACGGGTCGCGGTGTTCGCCCTGGCAGGAGGGCTGGCCATGATCCTGCAGTGGGGCGCGCCGGCGCTCATGCAGAGCTACCAGCGGACGGGGCTCATCCCCGACCAGGATCGGCGCGCGTTCCACTGGGTGCTGCGGGTGCTGCTGTACGCCACCATCTTCGGGGCGGCGTGGTTGACCTTCGGATGACCCGCCGAGCACCGCTGCGAGTGCGGCGCGGTTGTACGAGCTCCCCTGAAACGCCCTCGAAGCATGGCGCGATTGCGCGGAGACGACACACCGGGACGCCCCTCGGAACAGGATCCATGCGGTTCAGGACGCCCCTCGAACCAGCAGCCGCGCGGCCCCGAGGGGCGACGCCCGAGTTGCCCCTCGGAACGTGGTACGGCTGCGTGAGAGCGACGCCGCCCGGATTGCCGTGAAAGCGAAGGACCGTGACGTAGGACGACAATCCCAGGGTGCCAGGCGGGCGGCTCAGCGGACGGTCTCGCCCTCGTCCAAGGCGAGCAGGGAAAGCTCAGCGCGGTCCGGCAGGCCGTGCCAGTCACCGTCGGACGCCACCGCAAACGCCCCCACCGTCACCCCGCGCCGCACCCGCTCCCGCAACGGCAGACCGTCCAGCAGGCCCGACAGGTAGCCGGCCACGAACGCGTCGCCCGCGCCGACCGTGTTCACCGCCCGCACCGGCACCGCTCCCGCCGCGGCGTGCGCGCCGTCCGCCGCCCACGCCTCCGCACCCGCCGCGCCGCGCTTGACGACGACCTCGCCGATCCCGGCCGCCAGGAGTGCGGGGACCTCCCCACCGGTGGCGGACCTGAGCCCGCGGGTGACCAGGGGCAGTTCGTCGGCCGAGGCCACCAGGACGTCCACGTACGGCAGGAGGTCCGCCAGCGTCCGTGACGCCGTGTCGCGATCCCACAGCCGAGCCCGATGGTTGACATCCAGGCAGACGCGCACACCCAGCTCGCGCGCATGCCGTACGGCATGCGAGATCGCGGACGCGGCGTCGGGGCCGAGGGCCGGGGTGATGCCGGTGACGTGCAGGAACCTCGCCCGGTCCGCCAGGGCGGCCGCGGCGTCGGCGGGAGTGAGGCGGGAGCCTGCGGAACCGGCACGGTAGTAGTGGACCCGCGTGATCGTCGCCACTCTGCGTTCCTGGATGAGCAGGCCCGTCGGATGGTCGGGGTCCGTCCTGGCGGTGTCGACGTCGACGCCTTCCGCGCGAAGAGTACGCAGGACCAGGCGGCCGAGCTCGTCGTCGCCCACGACTCCCGCCCAGCGGGCCGCGTGGCCGAGCCTTGCCAGGCCGATCGCCACGTTCGCCTCGGCGCCCGCCATGGACAACTCCAGGCTGCCTCCCATACGCAACGGCCCACCGCCGTGCAGGGACGCCATCGCCTCACCAAGCGTCACGAGGTCGAGGGCCCGGGCCGGGGGTGTGGTGGTGGGCCTTTCTGCGGCTCGGGGTGTGGTGGCGGGCGTATATGGGGCTTGTGGTGTGGTGGCGGCCGTGGCCTCGCCGCGTGGGGAGCCGTTCGGGTGGGTCGTCACGGCCTCTCCGCCTCATGCCGGAAATGTCGGGCGCGGGTGCGGAGCGCAGTCAGGGCGCCGTCCCCCGGATCGCCTGGATCGCCACCGTGCGAGGCATCGTCGCCAGGGGCACCCTCGTGCGCAGCGCCGGCCCCTCGAAGGCCGTCCTCCCGAACGCCGTTCCCCGGATCGCCACCGTGCGAGGCGCTGTCCGAAGGGGCCCCGCCGTACGCAGCGCTGTCCCCCCGAGCACCGCCCCTTGGGGTCCTGCCGTGTGGGGCGTCGCCCGTCAACGGCGAGCCGACCCCCACGGCCACAGCCCCCGCCTCAAGGTACGGGCGGACCTGCTCGGCCGTCACCCCGCCCACGGGGATCAACGGGATCGACGGGTACGGGTCGCGCAGCGCCGCCAGGTAGCCGGGGCCGCCCAGCGAGGCCGGGAAGACCTTGACGGCCGTCGCCCCCGCCTCCCACGCGTGCCACACCTCCGTGGGCGTCAGCGCCCCCACCAGCGCCGGTACCCCCAGCGACAAGGCGCGGGCCGCCCCCGCGCTCATCGCGGGCGTCACCACGAAGCGCGCCCCGGCCTCCACCGCCGCGTCCGCCTCGGCCTCCGTGAGCACCGTGCCCGCACCCAGCGTCGCGGACGTGCCCAGCTCGGCGTGCAGCCGGGCGATGACGTCCAGCGCCCCGGCGCCGCTCAGCGACACTTCCAGGACGTCGATCCCCTCCTCCACCAGGACGTGCGCGGTGCGCACCGAAGCCTCCGGGTCGCGGCCGCGCACGATGGCCAGCAGCCGCCGCCGGCGCAGAACGTCGAGCAGGTCCACGTCATCACCCCGCCATCGAGCCGTCGTCGAGCAGGTCCAAGTCTCCACGCGCCATCGAACCGGCGACGAGCAGATCCACCCCAACACCCGCCATCAGGCCGTCGCGGACCAGGTTGAGCAGTCCCATCAGTTTCTCCCGAGGGGACCAGCGGCTTTAGCCGTTGGGGGAATCGGGAGCGGGAGGGCCGCCAAGGCCCGAGCGTGCAGTGACCCGTCAGATTCGGGCATGAGAGGTCTCCGTTCCTCACGCATTAGACGTGTGACGCTGTTATAACGATCGTGTGACTCGTCAAGTGCGTACCTCCCCCGGTGCGGCGTATGACCTCGGGTACCACGTCGTGTGGTGCCCGAAGTACCGCCGCCCGGTCCTCGGCGGGCGGGTGAAAACCCGCCTGGAGGAGCTGATCCACGCCAAGGCCGACGAGCACGACTGGCAGATCGTGGCTCTTGAGGTGATGCCCGACCACGTGCACTTGTTCGTCAAGCCGCATCCGAAGAACTCGCCGTCGTATGTGGCCAACCAGTTCAAGGGCTTCACCTCCTACCACCTGCGCGCCGAATTCGCGCACCTGCGTTCTCAACTGCCCACGCTGTGGTCGCGGTCCTACTTCGTGGCCACGGTCGGTGCCGTGTCCGCCGAGACGGTGCAACGCTACATCGAGACGCAGTATGAGAGGCCGTCCAAGGGCGGTGGCCGTGCGTAGGTCCTGCAAGTTCCTCATGCGCCCGACGTGCCACCAGGTGATCGCCCTGACCGCGTGCCTGGACGACCACCGCGCCCTGTACAACGCCGCCCTCGAAGAGCGCCGCGAAGCGTACAAGCGGACGAAGATCTCTATCCGGTACGGCGACCAGTCCGCCCAGCTCAAAGAAATCCGCGCCTACGACCCGGACCAAGCCCGCTGGTCGTTCTCCTCCCAGCAGGCCACGCTCCGGCGTCTGGACAAGGCGTTGCGCGCGTTCTTCGACCGCGTCAAAGCGGGCCGCACGCCCGGATACCCGCGTTTCAAGGGCCGGGGCTGGTTCGACACCGTCGAGTGGCCAAAGGACGGCGACGGCTGCCGGTGGGACTCCCAGCCCGGCCACCCGGCCGCCACGTTCGTGCGCCTGCAAGGCGTCGGGCATGTCCGCGTTCACCAGCACCGGCCGGTGCGGGGCCGGGTGAAGACGATCAGCGTCAAGCGGGAAGGCTCCCGCTGGTACGTAATCCTGTCCTGCGACGACGTCCCGGCCGAGACGTTGCCCGCCACCGCAGCGGTCGCCGGAATCGACATGGGCGTGGCGTCGTTCCTGACCACCTCGGACGGCGCGCAGGTCGGCAACCCGCGCCACCTGGCCGCTTGCGCTGACCGGCTCGCCGCCGCCCAGCGGGACCTCGCACGTAACAAGCGCGGCTCGAAACGCAGGCGCAAGGCCCTCGCCCGCGTGACCGCGCTGCACGGCAAGGTCCGCCGTCAACGACTGGACAGCGCGCACAAGGCAGCGCTGGCACTGGTGCGCGCCTACGACGTGATCGCGCACGAGGACCTGCGGATCGCCCACATGACCAAGGCCCCGGCGCCGAAGCCTGACCCCGACCAGCCGGGCGCATTCCTGCCCAACCGCGCGGCGGCCAAGGCCGGACTGAACAAGAGCATCCTCGACGCGGGTTGGGGGGTGTTCCTGACGGTCCTCGCGCACAAGGCTGAAAGCGCCGGTCGAGAGCTGATCGCTGTGAACCCCGCCAACACCTCCCGCACGTGCGCCCGCTGCGGGCACTACGCGAAGGAAAACCGCGTCACCCAAGCCGAGTTCCGATGTACGGCGTGCCGCCACGAGGCGCACGCCGACGTGAACGCGGCGATCAACATCCTCAGGGCAGGGCTTGCCCTTCGCGACGCCGCAGCGGCCTAGCGAGAAGCCGCCCCCTTCAGGGGACGGAGGAGTCACGTCACCACTCCGCCATCGAGCCGTCGTCGTGCCGCCATACCGGGTTGCGCCAAGTGTGGCCGCGCCGGTCGGCCTCGCGTACCGCCCGCTCGTCGACCACCACGCCGAGGCCCGGCAGGGACGTGCGGTGGGCGTGGCCGGCGGTGAAGGCGAACGGCGCCGGGTCGAGTACGTAGTCGAGGAACTCGGTGTCGCGGTGGTAGTGGATGCCGGCGCTCTGTTCCTGGATGAGGAAGTTGGGGGTGGCGAAGCCCACCTGGAGGCTGGCGGCCAGCGCGATGGGGCCGAGTGGGCAGTGCGGTGCGATCTGCACGTCGAACGTCTCCGCGAGCGCGGCGATGCGCCTGACCTCGGACACGCCGCCCGCGTGGGAGATGTCGGGCTGGGCCACGGCCAGGCCTGAGGTGAGCGCCGGCAGGAAGTCGGAACGGGAGTAGAGGCGTTCGCCCAGCGCGATCGGCACGTCGGTGGCGGCGGTGAGGTCGGCCAGCCGGTGCAGCAGGCCGGGGGCGAGCGGCTCCTCCACGAACATCGGATGCAGTGGCGCGACCGCCGCGATGATCCGGCGGGCGTCAGCAGCCCCCGCCCGGCCGTGCAGGTCGATGGCGAAGTCGCGGCCGGGTCCGAGGGCCGAGCGGGCCACCTCGGCCCGGGCGACGACGGTGGCGAGGTCGGCGGCGGTCGCCGCGCGGGGCAGCAGGCCGGAGCCGTTCATCTTGACCGCGGTGAACCCGGCCTCGACCTGCTTTTCGATCTCCTCGCGCAGCTCGCCGGGGTCGTCGCCGCCGACCCACGCGTACACGCGGACGCGGTCGCGGACGGGCCCGCCGAGCAGTTCGTGCACCGGCGCGCCGTAGTGCTTGCCGGCGATGTCCCACAGCGCCTGGTCCAGGCCCGCCACGGCGCTGGACAGGACCGGGCCGCCCCGGTAGAAGCCGCCCTTGGTGAGCACCTGCCAGTGGTCCTCGATGCGCAGGGCGTCCTGGCCGACGAGGTACTCGCTGAGCACCTCGACCGCGGTGCGGACCACCTCGGCCCGGCCCTCCACGACCGGCTCGCCCCACCCGACGACGCCGTCGTCCGTCTCCACGCGGCAGAACAGCCACCGCGGCGGGACCAGGAACGTCTCGATCCTGGCGATCTTCAAGCCTGTTCCCCCATGATCTCTTCTCCGGGTGGCCGCCGTCTCACGGCCACTCCCCCGCCTCGCGTCGCCTCACAGCGGCCCGGCCGCGTCGCGCCGTCTCACAACCACTCGCGGCGCTTCTTCCGAAGTCGCGCCTACTCACAGCGGCCCCTCCACTCCACGTCGACCCCTCTCACAACCGCTCGCAGCGCTTCTCCGGAGGTCGCGCCACTCACAGCGGCCCCTCCACTCCACGCCGCCGCGCCTCACAGCGGCTCCCCGGCAGGCTCACAGCGACGTCGCGGGGGCTCACAGCAGCCCCTCCACGTCGCTGCGGCTCACAGCAGCCCCTCCACGTCGCGCCACGCCTTGGCCAGCAGGTCGCGCATCGCCGTCTCCGCCGCTCCCGCGTCGCCGCGCCTGATCGCCTCCAGCACCGCCAGATGGCTCGGTACGGGATCGTCGCCGCCGTTGGCGGCGTGCACGAGCCGGTCGCGCCCGGCCAGGCCGGCGCCCATGACGACGTCCATGCGGACGAGCAACTCGTTGCCGCCCGCCGCGAGGAGCGCCCGGTGGAAGTCGAGGTCGGCCGCGACGGGGTCCTCGGCCGCCGCCATGCGGTCCAGGGCCTGCTGCAGCTCCTCCAGCTGTCCGGGGGTGCGGCGCTGGGCGGCGAGCCGGGCGACCGACGGCTCGACGATGGACCGCAGCTCGTGCAGGTCGCGCAGGAACCCCGGGTCGGGATGGCCGGCGAACTTCCATCGGATGACGTCGCCGTCGAGGAGGTTCCAGTCGGCGCGAGGCCGCACGTGGGTGCCGAGCTTGGGCCGGGCCCCGATGAGGCCCTTGGCGGTGAGCACCTTCATCGCCTCGCGCAGCGCCGTGGAGCTGACGCCGAGCCGTTCCTGCAAGGCCACGACGTCCAGGGCGTCGCCCTCCTTGAACTCGCCACCGAAGATCATGGCGGCGATCGCCTCGACGGTCTGCCCGTGCAGGCCGCGCCCGCTGTAGGCGGCCATCACGCCGAGTCCTTCACGATGCTCCAGCCGCCGTCGGCCGTCAGGCACGCGCCGGTGACGAACGACGCCTCGCCGGAGGCGAGGAAGGCGATGACCGCGGCCATCTCCTCCGGCGTGCCGAACCGGCCGAGGACGGTGGCGCGCACGCTGTCGGCACGGCCCCGCTCGTCCACCCGGTCCCAGGCGGGGGTCATGACCGGCCCGGGCAGCACGCAGTTGACCCGCACGGCCGGGCCGTACTCGACCGCGAGCTGCCGGGTGAGCGCCGTCAGCCCGCCCTTGGCGGCGGCGTACGCGGGATGGCCCGGCAGCCCCACGACGGCGTGGACCGAGGAGGTGATGACCATGGCGCCCCCGGTGGCGGCCATCGGCGGCAGCAGCCGGCGAGCGGCCAGGAACGCGGCGGTGAGGCCGACGCCGAGCTGACGGTTCCACGACTCCAGGCTCATCTCGTGCGCGGGCGCCACCTCCACGACGGCGGCATTGCTCACGAGCACGTCCACGGGACCCCAGGCGGCGACCCGGTCCCAGGTCTCCTCGGCGGCCACGTCACCACGCAGGTGGACGATCTCCGGCGCGCCCTCCGAGGGCACATCGTCACGCGGGTACGCGCCCTCCGAGGACACGCCGTCACGCGGGTACGCGCCCTTCGAGGACACGCCGTCGCGTAGGTGGACGCCCTCCGCGCCGCCCTCGGCGCTGACCCGCGCGTCCAAAGCGACGTCGGCCACACCTACCGGCGCCACGTCGACGACGAGCACCTCGGCGCCCTCGGCGGCCAGCCGGCGGGCGGTGGCCGCGCCGATGCCGGAGGCGCCGCCGGTGACGACGGCGCGGCGGCCCACGAACCGGCCGCTCACTCGATCTCCCCGAGGGGGACGACGGCGACGCCGAGCGGGCCCAGCTCGGCCCCGGCCGCGCGGACGGGGTGGTCGTTGTGATTGAGGAGGAACACGTGGCCGCCGCGCCGGACGGCCTCGACGCCGGCGGGCAGTCCGGCCACGACGGGTTCGACGCCGGCCAGGCGCAGGGTGTCGCGGACGAGGTCGCGCATGGAGTGTTCGGCGGGCCGGGTGCCGAGGTAGGTGGCGGTGCCCCGGCCGTACGCGTGGCGGGTGACGGCGGGCAGGCCGGCGAGCGGGCCGCCGGTGTAGGAGGCGAGCACCGCGGCGCCCTCGGGCACGATGTGGTCGGCCCACAGGCCGGCGCCGCCGCCGGTGGACAGGCCGAGCCGCTCGCCGTCGCTGAGCGGCCAGAACTCCTCCACGCGCAGGCCGAGCAGGTCACGGAAGGCGCCGGGGTGGCCGCCGGGCCGGATGCGGTCGCAATCGTCGGCGATCCCGCTGAAGAACGACATCAGCAGGTGGCCGCCGTCCTCGACGTACCGCCGCAGGCCCTCGGCCGCCGCGTCGTCGCACAGGTAGAGGTTGGGCACGATCACCAGCTTGTACGAGGACAGCGCGGCCGTGGGCGGCACCACGTCGACCGTGACGTTCTCGTGCCAGAGCGGCGCGTAGTGGGCGCGTACCCGCTCGGGCATGCGCAGTTCGGCGGGCCGGGCGTCGAGCTCCAGCGCCCACCAGGCGGGGTAGTCGAAGACGAGCGCCACGTCGGCGGGCACGCGGGTGCCGGCCACGCCGCTCATCGCGCCCAGCTCGGCGCCGAGCGCGGCGGTCTCGCGGAAGATCCGGTCGTGCGGCCCGCCGTGGGAGACGACCGCGGAGTGGAACTTCTCCGCGCCACCCGTCGAGGCCCGCCACTGGAAGTACATGACGGCGTCGGCGCCGCGGGCCACGGCCTGGTGGCTCCACAGCCGGTTGAGGCCGGGCCGCTTGGGCCGGTTGGGCGGCCGGTAGCTGATGGCGCCGGTCGCGGTCTCCATCATGAGGTACGGCCGGCCGCCGCCGAGGGAGCGCATCTGGTCGTGGAAGAACGCCGCGTCGATGTGGGCGGCCGGGTCCTTCGGCTCGGGGTAGAGGTCGAGCGCGACCACGTCGAAGTCGGGCGCCCAGGAGGCGTAGTCGGCAACCGGCTCCCACATGCCCATGATGTTGGTCGTCACCGGTACGTCCGGGGTGAGCTCGCGCAGGACGGTCCGCTCGGCCCGGTAGCAGGCCAGCAGCGCGTCGGAGCTGAAGCGCCGGTAGTCGAGCTCCTGCGCGGGGTTGCGCAGGGTGGGCGCGGTGCGGGGCGGCAGCACGTCGGCCCAGTCGGTGACGCGCTGGGACCAGAACGTGGTGGACCAGGCGGCGTTGAGGCCGTCGAGGTCGCCGTAGCGCTCGCGCAGCCAGCGCCGGAAGTCGCGTGCGGAGACGTCGCAGTAGCACTCCTGGACGTGGCAGCCGTACTCGTTGCCGACGTGCCAGAGCGCGAGGGCGGGGTGGGCGCCGTACCGCTTGGCCATGAGCCCGGCCAGGCCGGCGGCGGCCTCGCGGTAGATCGGCGAGCTGGGGCAGTAGTGCTGGCGCGAGCCGGGCGACAGCCGCACGCCGTCGCGGTTGACCGGCAGGGTGCCGGGGTGGAGCCGGGACAACCAGGTGGGGGGTGAGGCGGTGCCGGTGGCCAGCGAGACCGCGATGCCGGCCTCGCCGAGCAGGTCCATGACCTCGTCCAGCCAGCCGAAGTCGTACGTGCCGGGCTCGGGCTCGACGCTCGCCCACGAGAAGATGCCGAGGGTGACGACGCTGACGCCGGCCTCGCACATGAGGCGGACATCCTCGCGCCACACCTCCGGCGGCCACTGCTCCGGGTTGTAGTCGGCGCCGAAGCCGATGCGGTCGTTGAGCACGGGCAGGATGTTCACCCTTTGACGCTCCCTGCGGTCAGGCCCGCGCGCCAGAAGCGCTGGAGCGAGGCCATGGTGAGGACGAGGAGGAGTGCGGACACGGCGGCCCCGGTGACCGTCAGCTCGAAGAACGCCGGGTCGCGGAAGGTCTGGGAGTTCCACAGGGCCAGGCCGAGGGTGGCGGGGTAGAGCCGCTGGTCGGACAGCATGACGAGGGGCAGGAAGTAGTTGTTCCAGACGCCGATGAACTGGAACAGGAAGATCGTTACCAGCGCCGGGCTCATGATCTTCAGGCCGATGCGGAAGAAGATGCGGTACTCCCCCGCGCCGTCGAGCCGGGCCGACTCGAGCAGCGCGTCCGGGATGGCGGCGTGGGCGTGGATGCGGGCGAGGTAGACGCCGAACGGGCTGACCACGCTGGGCAGCAGCACCGACCAGAACGACCCGGTCAGGCCGGCCTGGCTGAAGATGAGGTACGTGGGCAGGGCCAGCACGGTCGAGGGCACCAGCACGCCGGCGAGGACGAGGTTGAACAGGGCCTCCCGGCCGCGGAAGGGGTACTTGGCCATGGCGTAGCCCGCGGCGGCCGACAGCAGGGTGGCCGCCAGGGCGCCGAGCCCCGCGTACAGGAAGCTGTTGAGGATCCAGCGGCCGAACAGGCCGTCGCCGGTGCCGAACAGGCGGCCGAGGTTGGCGCCGAGCTGCGGGCGCGGCGACCAGAGGCCGAACGTGCCGAACAGGTCGGCGGTGCTCTTGGTCGCGGCGACGAGCACCCAGACGACCGGCAGCAGGAAGTAGACGGCCGCGGCGAACAGCAGCGCCAGCACCACCACGGTGGCCGGCTTCATACGACCTCCTGTGCTCATGGTCGCGCTCCTCACGCTCCCTGCGGGGTCACGGCGGTCGGCTCCCCTCCCGCCTACCTCCTCGCTCACTACTCGCCGCACAGTGCTCATGGTCGCGCTCCTCACGCTCCCTGCGGGGTCACGGCGGTCGGCTCCCCTCCCGCCTACCTCCTCGCTCACTACTCGCCGCTCCATGCCCGGTTGCCCTTCCGGTTCACGCTTCTCAGGAACCCGAAGGAGATGACGAAGGCCATGACGGCGATGAGCGTGGCCTCGGCTGAGGCGAGGTGGATGTTGGCCTGGCCGAACGCCTGGTTGTAGGCGGCCAGGTTGGGGGTGTAGTCGCTGTTGATCGCCGTGGTGAGCGGCTTGAGGATGAGCGGCTCGACGAAGAGCTGGAGCGTGCCGATGAGCGTGAACACCGTGATGAGGATCAGCGGCGCGCGCACCAGCGGCACCTTGACGTGCCAGGCGATGCGCGCCTCGCTCGCCCCGTCGACGCGGGCCGCCTCGTACAGCTCCTGCGGGATGGCCTGCAGCCCGGCGATCAGCACCAGCATGTTGTAGCCGGCGAACTGCCAGGTGGCGATGTTGGCGATGGACAGCAGGATCGTCTGCGGCGACAGGAAGTCGTGGGGCAGGCCGGCCGCGGCCAGCACGTCGATGAGCGGGCTGGTCTGCGGCACGTACAGGAAGCCCCACAGCAGCGAGGCGATCACGCCGGGCACGCCGTACGGCAGGAAGAACGACACCCGGAAGAACGCGCGGAAGCGGGCCCGCGCGGAGTCGAGCAGCAGGGCCAGCGCCAGGGCGGCGACCACCATGGCCGGCACCTCGATGAGGCTGAACACCAGCACCCTGCCCACGCTCGCCACGAACGCCGGGCTGGTGAGCGCGGTGGCGTAGTTGCCGAGCCCGGCGAACTCCAGCACCGGCTCGCTCAGCCCGAGACCGCTGCTGGTGAGCCGGAAGAAGCTCTGGTAGACGGCGTAGCCGATCGGCGCCAGGTAGAACAGCGCGAAGGCCAGGAAGAACGGCGTGACGAAGACCGCCACGTGGAGGCGGGGACGGCGGGGGCGCCGCCGGGCCGTGCCCGCCGCCGTCCCGGCCGGTGTCCGCTGCAGCACCCCCGCCACCGTCAGCCGCCCGTCACGACGCTCAGGCCCTTGGCCTTGAGCTGGTCGACCATCGCCTGCTGGGTCTTGGCGAAGGCGTCGGTGAGCGTGCCCTGGCCCTGGACGGCGGCCTTGGCGTTGTCGGTGAGCGTCGCGTAGAGGGCGTCGCTCACCGGCGGCCAGCGCCAGTCGAGGGCGACGGCCGCGTCGGACTGCTTGAAGACGTCCCAGATGTTCTGGCCGCCGTAGAAGGGGAAGACGGTGTCGTCCTTCTGCAGGTTGGTGACCTTGCTGGTGTCCTTGACCGAGGGCCAGCCGTAGCCGGCGGACAGGAGCGTGTTGACGCTCTGCGGGTCGCTGTTGAGCCAGACCGCGAACTCGGTGGCGGCGGCGGGGTTCTTCGTGCCCTTGAGTATCGCCGAGGAGGAGCCGCCTGCCCAGCTCGCCGAGGTGAACGTCGCGGCGCCCGGCCACTGCGGGATCGGGGCGACGGCCCACTTGCCGGAGGTCTTGGGCGCGTTGCCGCGGATGATCGCATCACCCCAGGAGCCGCCGATCCAGCCGACGATGCCGCCGGTCTGGAGGTCCTTGTACCAGGCGTTGGACAGGTCGGCCTCGGTCTTGAGCACCTTGTCGTCGAGCAGCTTCTGCCAGAAGGCGGCCATCCTGCGGGTGTCGGGGTTGTCGATGGTGACCTTCCAGGAGTCACCCTCGGTGGAGAACCACTGCTGCCCCGCCTGCTGCGCCAGGGAGATCAGCCACGGCGCCTGGTTGGCGGCGAACGTGGAGATGTAGGCGTCCTTGTCCTTCTTGCGGATGGTCGCCGCGGCGGCGGCGAAGTCGTCCCAGGTCTTGGGCGCCGCGATGCCCCACTTGTCGAACAGGTCCTTGCGGTAGTAGAAGCCCATCGGGCCGCTGGCCTGCGGGATCGCGTAGACCTTGCCGCCGAAGACGCCGGTCTGCCACTGCCAGCCGACGAACTTGGCCGCGTCGTCCTGGGCGTACTCGGTGACGTCCTGCAAGGCGCCGTTGACGAGGAACGAGGGCAGGGAGTCGTAGCCGACCTGCGCCACGTCGGGGGCGTTGCCCGCCTTGACCGCGGCGAGCATCTTGGCGTAACCGCCGTCGGGGCCGGGGGTGATGGTCTCGAGGTTGACCTTGACGCCGGGATGGGAGGAGTTGAACTGGTCGACCGCCTTCTGGATGTCGGGCACCCACGACCAGAACGTGAGCGTCACCGGCTTGGCCGGATCGCCGCTCGCCGGCGCGCCGGCGGGCTGGCCGCCACCGCCGCCGCACGCCGCGGCGAGGCCGATCGCGGCCGCCATGGCCGCGGCCCGCGCCGCCCGGGAGATCTTCGATCCCATGCTGACTCCCTTCCAACGGAACGCCTGACCTCGGGTTCCGGCTTGGAGGAAGACATTATTGGTATTTTATTAATAATGCAATGGCGCTACGTGACCGTTCCCGGGGAGGGCGTCGCCCCCTCCCCGGCGGGCCGCGCCGGTCACTCGTCCGGCTTGAAGGTGAAGGTCGAGGGGGCCTTGAACGACGGGTCCGGCGCGCCGTACACGAGCGAGATCTGCTCGTGCGCCTTGACCACGACTGCGGCGGGGTCGCCGGTGACCGGGATCCCGTTCACCTCGGCGGTCAGGGTGCGGCCGGCGCCGGTCCTCAGGGAGCCGAGCTGGTTCGCCGACAGCGTGACGCCCCACTGCTGGAAGAGCTGGCCGAGGGTGAAGACCTCGCCCTCGGTGTGCGGCTCGACGTGGATGACGCCCCGGTCGTCGTGGGTGTGCAGGGGCGACATCTCCTCGCCCACGATGCCGATGTCGGCCGGCACCTCGACCTCCTCGCCGTCGACGAAGACGCTGAGGTGCGCGTGGTAGTGCTCGGCGTGGCCCATCGGTCCGTGAGTCAGGCCGGCGGCCCGGATGCCGGGCAGCGGGTCGGCGGGTACGGGCCAGGGCGGCGTGCCGCCGTCCGCGGGGCGGGGGGCGTGGGCGCGGACGTACTGGAAGACGGCGACGCCGCCGGCGGCCAGCGCGACGGCGGCCAGGGCGGCGACCAGGACGCGGGCGGCGCGGCGGCGGGTGGCGCCGGTCTCGTCGGCGACGGACGCGGCGGGCGCGGCGGGGTCCGCGTGGGAGTCGGGAACGGTCTCGGGGGCGGTCTCGGGGGCGGTCTCGGAGGGATCGGCGAGCCGCTGCTGCTGGTGAATCGCCTCGGGTGACATGGGCCCATGATGAGCGAGGAGGCCCGTCACGGGGATGGGCCGCGCACAGGCCGGATCCGGCCGTCTTTACCTGCCACCGGGTACGGGTCACACGGGGCCGCCCCGCTACGGGGTCGCGCGGGCCCGTCCCGCACGGGATCGCGGGGGTCTGTCCTGTCTTCAGGGTCGCACGTGTTCGCCCTGTCTTCAGGGGCGCGCGTGTTCGTCCTGTCTTCTGGGGCGCGCGTGTCCGTTCGGCGGGAAGCCTGGGATGATCGGTGCGAGAGGGCGGCGGCCCGCTCGGAACGGAGCCCGGATGAAAGTGATCGTCTTCGGCGCGACCGGCATGATCGGGCAGGGCGTGCTGCGGGAGTGCCTGCTCGACGACCGGGTGGAGGCCGTGCTCACGGTGGGCCGCGCGCCCACCGGCCGCTCCCACCCGAAGCTGCGCGAGGTCGTGCACGCCGACCTGCTGGACCTCACGCCGATCGAGGGCGAGCTGGCCGGCCACGACGCGTGCTTCTTCTGCCTCGGCGTCTCCTCGGCGGGCATGGGCGAGGACGAGTACCGGCGTGTCACGTACGGGTACACGCTGGCCGCCGGCACCACGCTGGCGCGGCTCGGCCCCGGCTCGACGTTCGTGTACGTGTCGGGCGCCGGCACCGACTCGGGTGGCCGGGCGATGTGGGCGCGGGTCAAGGGCGCCACCGAGGAGGCGCTGCTGGAGCTGCCGCTGGAGGCGTACATGTTCCGGCCCGGCTACATCCAGCCGGTCCACGGGGCGACGTCGCGGACGCGGTGGTACCGGCTGGCGTACGTGGTGACGGCGCCGCTGTTCCCGATCCTGCGGCGGGTGTTCGCGGCGAGCGTGACGACGACGGAGCGGATCGGCCAGGCCATGATCACGGTGGCCGAGCACGGGGCCCCGGAGCGGATCCTCGGCCCGGCCGCGATCAACGCCCTGGCGGCGGCCCGCGCCTGACGGCTCAAGAAGGACGGGCACGGCGCCCGAGAGACCCGCCCGCCCGCGGCGTCCCGGCCCACGATGATGGTGGAATAAGCCGGGGCGCCGTAGCGCTGAGCTAGCTGTTAAACTTTCAACTGTCATGGGTGGTGACTAAGATGCAGTTCGGCGTCTTCAGTGTCGGTGACGTGACCATGGACCCGACCACGGGCCGCACTCCGACCGAGGGTGAGCGCGTCAAGGCGATGGTGGCCATCGCCCTGAAGGCCGAGGAGGTCGGCCTGGACGTGTTCGCCACCGGCGAGCACCACAACCCGCCGTTCGTGCCGTCCTCGCCGACCACGATGCTCGGCTACATCGCGGCGCGGACCGAGCGGCTCGTCCTGTCCACGGCCACGACGCTGATCACGACGAACGACCCGGTCAAGATCGCCGAGGACTTCGCCATGCTGCAGCACCTGGCCGACGGCCGGGTGGACCTCATGCTGGGCCGCGGCAACACCGGCCCGGTCTACCCGTGGTTCGGCCAGGACATCCGGCAGGGCATCCCGCTGGCCATCGAGAACTACGCGCTGCTGCACAGGCTCTGGCGCGAGGACGTGGTGGACTGGGAGGGCCGTTTCCGCACGCCGCTGCAGGGCTTCACCTCCACGCCGCGCCCGCTCGACGGGGTGCCGCCGTTCGTGTGGCACGGCTCGATCCGCAGCCCGGAGATCGCCGAGCAGGCCGCGTACTACGGCGACGGCTTCTTCGCCAACAACATCTTCTGGCCCAAGGAGCACTTCATCAAGCTGATCACCCTCTACCGGCAGCGGTACGCCCACTACGGCCACGGCACGCCGGAGCAGGCGATCGTGGGCCTCGGCGGGCAGGTGTTCATGCGCAAGAACTCCCAGGACGCGGTCCGCGAGTTCCGCCCGTACTTCGACAACGCCCCGGTGTACGGCCACGGGCCGTCGCTGGAGGACTTCATGGCCGAGACGCCGCTCACGGTCGGCAGCCCGCAGCAGGTCATCGACCGCACGCTGGCCTTCCGCGAGTACTTCGGCGACTACCAGCGCCAGCTGTTCCTCATGGACCACGCCGGGCTGCCGCTGAAGACCGTCCTGGAGCAGCTCGACATCCTCGGCGAGGAGGTCGTGCCGGTGCTGCGCCGCGAGTTCGCCAAGGACCGCCCGGCGCAGGTGCCCGACGCGCCCACCCACGCCTCCCTGACGGCGGCGGCCCAGACCTCCGCCACCGTCTGAAACCCCCGACGACACCGAACAGGAGTGTGACCATGAAGCTCGTCGCCGTGTCGGCCGGGCTCAGCGAGCCGTCCTCGACCCGGCTGCTGGCCGACCGCCTGCTGGAGGCCACCCGCCGCCACCTGGAGGAGTCCCCCGGCGACGGCGGGCGCGGCCCGGTGGAGGTCGGCGTGGTGGAGCTGCGCGACCTGGCCGTGGACGTCGCCAACGCCTTCGTCACCGGCTTCCCCGGCGCCCGGCTGCGGGAGGCCATCGAGGCCGTCACCCGGGCCGACGGGCTCGTCGCGGTCACCCCCGTCTTCACCGCCTCCTACAGCGGCCTGTTCAAGTCGTTCTTCGACGTCGTCGAGCCGGACGTGCTGGCGGGCAAACCGGTGCTGATCGCCGCCACGGGCGGCACGGCCCGGCACTCGCTGGCGCTGGAGCACGCGCTGCGGCCCCTGTTCGCGTACCTGCGGGCCGTCGTGGCGCCGACGGCCGTCTACGCCGCCTCGGAGGACTGGGGCGGCGGGGGCGACGCGTTCACCGACGGGCTGGGCGAGCGGATCGGGCGCGCGGCCGGCGAGCTGGCCGGACTGGTGTCCGGCCGTCCCCGTCCGGCGGCGGGCAGGGCCGCTCCGGAGGCCGAGGAGGTCGTGCCGTTCGAGCAACAGCTCGCGGCGCTGCGCCCCTGACCGGCTTCCGGCCGTTTTCACAGGATTCGGCGTTCCGCTTGACTCCTGTGAGTCCAGTTCGTTAGGAAGGCTTCCTAACGAATCCCGGCTCACAGGAGCTCATGTGTTAAGCACCCTCCTCGCCCCCGTCCTGGCGCCCGTGCTCGCGCTGACTCTACAGGCGCCCGTCGATCTCACAGATCCGCACAAGAAGGACATCGCCATGCAGCTGGTGTCCAGCGCGGAGAACTCGTCGCTCGACTGGAAGGCCCAGTACGGCTACATCGAGGACATCGACGACGGGCGCGGCTACACCGCCGGCATCATCGGCTTCTGCTCCGGCACGAGCGACATGCTCAAGCTCGTCGAGGTCTACACCGAGCGCAAGCCCGGCAACGTGCTCGCCAAGTACCTCCCGGCGCTGCGCAAGGTCAACGGCACCGACTCCCACAAGGGCCTCGACCCGACCTTCACCAAGGACTGGAAGACCGCGGCCAAGGACACCGTCTTCCAGCAGGCCCAGAACGACGAGCGCGACCGCGTCTACTTCAACCCCGCCGTCAAGCAGGCCAAGAGTGACGGCCTGCGGGCGCTCGGCCAGTTCGTCTACTACGACGCCATGGTCATGCACGGCCCGGGCAGCGACAAGCTGAGCTTCGGCGGCATCCGGAAGTCGGCCCTGGCCAAGGCCAAGCCCCCGGCGCAGGGCGGCAACGAGACGACGTACCTCAACGCCTTCCTGGACGCCCGCAAGGCGGCCATGAAGGCGGAGGAGGCCCACGAGGACACCAGCCGCGTGGACACGGCGCAGCGGGTCTTCCTCAAGAAGGGCAACCTCGACCTCGACCCGCCGCTCACCTGGAAGGTGTACGGCGACAGCTACACGATCAAGAAGTAGCCGCCCCGCGCCCGGCCGCCCCCCTCGCGCGGCCGGGCGCCGGCGTGGGTGTCACCTTCCGGGACGCACGGCCACCACCGTGTACGGGGTGTCCGGCGCGGGCGGGGTGGTGAAGCGGGCGTTGGGGAGGTACAGGCGGCCGCCGAAGGCCGCGACCGTGCTGGGCACGTCGAAGCGCGGGTCGGTCAGCCGGCGCTCGACCCGTCCCGACGAGCCGTCGTCGCCGAGCCGCACCACGGCGATCCGGTTGAGCCGGTTCTGCACCGCGTACAGGGTGCGGCCCGACAGCAGCAGGCCGTCGCCGTTGAGGAGCGTCTCACCGCCGAGGTCCACCTCCGTGGTGACCCCGGTGGCGGGATCGACCTCGAAGAGCTTGCCGGTGTTGGACTGGACGACGATCAGCGACCGGCGGTCCGGGGCGAGCACGATGCCGTTGGCGTTGTTGCCGGCGGCGTACCGGATGGCGCCGCTGAGCGGCACCTCGACGGCCTCGGCGGGCAGCGAGCCGTCGCGGCCGAGCGGCAGCTTGTGCAGCACCGGGCGGGCCGAGTCGGTGAACCAGGCGGCGCCGGGCGTCAGCACGACGTCGTTGACGAACGTGGGCGCGCTCGCCAGCGGGTACGACCGGAGCACCTCGCCGGTACGGGCGTCCACCACCCGGGCGTCCCCGCCGGTGCCCCCGGCGACGAACAGGCGGCCCCGCCCGTCGGCCTTGAGCCCCAGGGAGGGCGTGCCCGGCCCCTCGCTGAAGACGGCGCCCTCCCCGGTGCGCAGGTCGGCGCGGTAGAGCGAGCCGGTGGCGCGGGAGCCGAGGTAGGCCACGGGGCCGGGGCCGATCGCGATGCCCTCGGGCTGGAAGCCGGCGGGCAGCGCGAACGACTCGACCAGGCCCGCCGCCCGGTCCGCGGCCGGCGCCTCGGCGAAGGCCGGACCGGGTGTCGTGGCCAGGGCGGGGGCCGGTCCGGCGGCGAGGGTCATGAGCAGCACGGCGCCGGGCGCGCTCGTCAGGATCGCTGGTCTCATGAGACCCACTCTGCCCCCGCGCCCGGCGCCGAAGAAGACCGGGCCGCCCGGTTCACAGGCAGTTGCCAGGAATCAGATCTCCACCAGCTCCACGTCCAGCAGGTCCGCCAGCGCCTTCAGCTCGCCGATCCGGTGGCCGGTGCCGAGGGCCCAGTGGTGGGAGATGCCGGAGGCGCTCCAGGCGTCCGTCCACTCCCCCGGGTCGCGGCCGAAGTCCACCCGCGACGTCGTGTTGCCGATCTTCAGGTGCGGGCCGTCGACGGTCACGCCCTCGGAGGCGACGAACGCGAAGCGGCCGTCGCGCCGCTGGATCAGCCCGAACGCCGTCACCGGCCCGTGCGCCACGTCGAACTCGACCGAGACGCCCCAGCCGCGCTTGCCGTGGAAGACGCCGAGGCCGCGCAGCAGGGGGCGGCGGGCGCTGATGGCCAGGTGGGCGGGCCCGTCGTGGCCCATCTCGACGTGGCCGCGCAGGAAGTCCAGCGCCTGGAGCTCGGTGAACGAGCCGCCCGCGCCGAGCCGATCCATGATCAGCATCGCGAGGGAGGTGCGCAGCTCGTACTCGCCGGCGGCCGGGACGCCGCGGGCCGTGAGCAGCGACGCGCCGAGGATCATGCCGGCGCCGAGCCGCTCGTGGATCTCGCCGTCGAGCCCGCGGTGGTAGTAGGCGAGGCTGTCCAGATCGAAGTCCTCGACCAGCCGGTCGAGGCCCAGGGAGACGCGGGCCGCCCACTCGAAGTCCTCGGGCACGACCGTGTCTGCCAGCTCGAACACCTCGCGCGCCAGCCCGATGCGCTCCTTGACCTCGGCGTCGCCCACCTTCTCCACGCGGACGCGCAGGTCGTCGAACTCCAGGACCTCGACGTGGCCGCCGAAGTTGACCGGCACGAGCGTGAGGTCGGTGGAGACGTCCAGCATGCCCGGGTAGAGGTGCCCCATGAGCCCGTGGCGGCCCTTGCGCAGGGCGGCGCGCACGCCGGCGGCCTTGACCCACCGCTCGATGCGCTCCCAGGCCCGCGCGTCCTCCAGGTAGCCCGACACGGAGCGGAACGGGATGCCCGCGCGCATGAACGTGTTGGCCATCTCCGGCAGCGGGCAGGCGCCGCAGTAGGCCAGCCACTGGCCGGTGTCGAAGGTGTCGTGGTCCATGGACTCGGTGGGCTGCAGGTTGATGAGCAGCACCGGCGCGCCGCTGCGCTGCGCGATCGGCAGCAGCATGGTGGCGGTCATGTAGGTGGTGAGGAAGCCGACGATGAGGTCGCAGCCGGCCTCGCGCAGCCGCTCGGCGGCGACGGCGCCCTCCTGGGCGTCGGAGATGAAGCCGACGTCCACCACCTCGCAGCCGAGCTCCCCCATCCGCTCCGACACGCGCGCGGACGACCGCTGGAGCTGGGGAAGCAGGTCGGGGAACTGCGGCCAGTACGCGCCGAGCCCGCCGGCGACGAGCCCGACCTTGGTCCGGGGTGCGGTTGTCCTTTCGAGCGGCATCGTTGCCTCCTGGGGTTTGGAGCCGGTTCGGGGGGTAGCAGGGGTGCGGGGACAGAGGGAAGACGGTGCCGCCGGCGGAGGATGACCGCCGGCGGCACCGCTCGTTCCAGGCCGGACGAGCCGCCTAGCGGAGGAACGCGGCGGCCACGCCGGCGTCGACCGGGATGTGCAGGCCGGTGGTCTGCGCCAGGTCCCCGCCCGTGAGCGCGAAGACGGCCGCGGCCACGTGCTCGGGCAGCACCTCCCGCTTGAGCAGCGTCCGCTGGGCGTAGAACTCGCCGAGCCGCTCCTCCTCCACCCCGTACACGGCCGCGCGGTTGGCGCCCCAGCCGGAGGCGAAGATGCCGGAGCCGCGCACGACGCCGTCGGGGTTGATGCCGTTCACGCGCACGCCGTACTGGCCGAGCTCGGCGGCGAGGAGCCGCACCTGGTGCGCCTGGTCGGCCTTGGCGGCGCCGTAGGCGACGTTGTTGGGCCCGGCGAAGACGGCGTTCTTCGAGGAGATGTAGACGATGTCGCCGCCCATGCCCTGGTCGATGAGCACGCGGGCGGCCTCGCGGGAGACCAGGAACGAGCCGCGGGCCATGACGTCGTGCTGCAGGTCCCAGTCGGCGAGCGTGGTCTCCAGCAGGGCGCGCGACAGCGACAGGCCGGCGTTGTTGACGACCAGGTCGACGCCGCCGAAGGCGAGGACCGCCTGCCGTACGGCCTCGGCGACCTGCTCCTCGGAGGTGACGTCGGCCTCCGCGGCGATCGCCACGTCCTCGGGGCGCAGCGCCTTGGCGCCGAGCTCCGCGGCGACCTTGCCGGCGGCGGCCACGTCGCGGTCGGCGACGACCACGCACGCGC
>NZ_JBFAIA010000061.1:0-44019 GCF_040654455.1 Nonomuraea sp. NPDC050691 | reverse complement strand
CGCCCGCCGGGCGTACCGTGACCGCGACCTCCCGCGCGTTCGCCGGGCACCGGCTCGACGTGATCGGCGCGCCCGCCGCGGCCATCGCGGGCGTCGGCGCGGCCGACTGGCGGCCCGGCGACCCCAACGCCACCCCCGCCGAGCTCACCGGCCCCGTGCCGGAGCGGGTCGGCGCGCCGGGCGGCGACGTCGTGCTCCGCACCTCCGAGACCGCGCCCGCGGCGCCGGCCGAGGACGGCTCCGGCGGCTGGGCCGGCGACGAACGGCCCATCGAGCGGCCCATGGCGCGGGCCGCCACCTGGGAGCGGATCGGCCGTCCCGGCGGCGCCGCGCTGCCCCTCGCCGACCCGGACGTGCTCGCCGAGCCGTCCATGATCCCGCCCGTCGACGAGCGCCTGGTCAACCCCCAGGGCTTCGTCACCACCCCGTCCCGCGGCATCGCGGCGCTGGAGGAGCGTGACGGCCGCTGGGCGGTGGTGCTCGACGGCAAGGCGGTGACGACGTTCGCCGAGTCGGGCGGCGTCACGGACGCCGACGTGGCCAGGCTCCGGCAGGTCCGCGGCGTCGAGGTGGACTGGCGGCGCGCCCACAGCGGGCCCCTCGCCGCCGTGCGGGTGCTGGCGGGGCTCGCCGCGGCCGGCGTCCCGCTGGTCGCCGAGTCGGTGCCGCGCTGGGCGGGCGGCCTCGGCGACGACCTCGTCACCCTGCTGACGAGCCGTCCCGACCTCTCCGACGACCTGCGGCGCGAGGAGCACAGCGTCAGGCTGCGCCGTCAGGCCCTGCGCACCCACGGCGTCGCGGCCCGCTGGGAGCAGCTCGGCTCGCCGGCGCCCGCGCCGCCGCTCACGTCCGTCCTGCTCGCCACCCGCCGCGCCGACATGGTCGGTTTCGCACTCCAGCAGGCGGCCCGGCAGCGCGGCGCGCGGCTCGAAGTGGTGCTCGCCCTGCACGGAGTGCCGCGGGGCCATCCCGACGTGGCCGCGGCGATCGCCGCCCACGACGGGCCGCTCACCGTGTACGAGGCCGACGGGCGGCAGATCTTCGGCGAGGTGCTGAACCACGCCGCCGCCCGGGCCTCCGGCTCGTTCCTGCTCAAGATGGACGACGACGACTGGTACGGCCCGGACTTCCTGTCGGACCTGCTGCTCGCGCACTCCTACTCGGGGGCGCAGGTGGTGGGGACCGTGCCGGAGTTCGTCTACCTGGCCTCGATCGACGTGACCGTGCACCGCAGCCAGGTCACCGAGCAGATCACCAGCTTCGTGGCGGGCGGCACGATCCTCGTGGAGCGCTCGGCGTTCCAGGCCGTGGGCGGGTTCCGGCCGCTGCGCCGGTCGGTGGACACGCAGTTCCAGGAGGCGTTGCAGGCGGCGGGCGGGCAGATCTACCGCACCCACGGCCTCGGCTACATCCTGCGCCGCGGCCCCGCGGCCAACCACACATGGCAGGAGCCGATCGGCACGTTCCTGCAGCGCAACAAGAAGCAGTGGCGGGGATTCCGTCCCAGCGCCCTCATGGAGCTCGACCGGAGCCCCGCATCATGACCCGGACCGCATCATGACCCGGAGCACCGCATCGTGACCCTCATCCCCCGCATCCGGCGGCAGGACTTCGGCGTGCTCACCCCACCGCCCCTCGGCGGCTGGACGCCGGCCCTGACCGTCACCGTCGTCATCCCCGCCCACGACCGCCAGCGGACCCTCGACCTCACCCTCGCGGCCCTGTCGGCCCAGACGTACCCGGCCGAGCTGATGGACGTCGTCGTCGTGGACGACGGCAGCCCGGAGCCGCTGCGCCTGCCCGAGGCCGTTCCGGACGGCACCAAGCTCATCTCCAGCCCGCCGGGAGGCTGGGGCCGGGCCTGGGCGCTGCAGGCGGGCCTCGACGCCGCTTCCGGCGAGGTCGTGATGGTGCTGGACGCCGACATGGTGCCCCACCGCACGCACGTGGAGGCCCAGCTCCGCTGGCACCACCTCGCCCCGTACCTGGTGGTGCTGGGCTGGATCGACTTCACCTCCGCCGAGCGGCTGCCCGAGCCCGAGGAGGTGCGCGCGGCCCTGCGGGCGGGCGAGGAGGAGGCCCTGTTCCCGCTCTCGCCGGAGCGCCACGACTGGGCCGAGAAGATCATTCACGACCACGACGGGCTGCGCGCCGCGCCCAGCTCGCTGGCCACGCGGATCCACGTCGGGGCGACGGCCTCCTACCCCGCCGGGCTGCTGCGCTCCATCGGCGGGCTGGACACCTCGCTCGTGCTGGCCGAGGACACCGAGCTCGGCTACCGGCTCACGCAGGCGGGCGCGGTGTTCGTCCCGGACCCGCAGGCGCGGGCCTGGCACGTCGGGCTGCCCACGGCCATGCGCGACTTCGCCGCGCTCAAGCGCTACAACGACCCGTACGTCGCCGACCGCGTGCCGTACCGGCGTTACCTGCGCGCGGACCCGGGCCGGCAGTGGCTCGTGCCGTACGTGGACGCCTACGTGCCGGCCGGGACGTACGAGGACGTGCGGGCGAGCGTGGACGGGCTGCTCGGCGCGAGCCTGCCCGACGTCCGGGTCACCGTCGAAGGCCCGTGGACGTCGCTCGGAGGCGGGCGCCGCTCCCCGCTCCGTGACCCCGACCTGGACCTGCGGCTGATCGAGGCGCAGTTCGCCCACGACCCGCGGGTCCGCCTCGCCCCTCCTCCGGCCTGGTCCGCCGCCGCCGATGCCGGGCCCGCCCCGGAGGCTGTTCAGGGGTCGCCGCCGGTCGTGCCGCCGTTCCGGCTGCTGGTGCCGCCGGGGTGGGTGCCGTCCCATGACGCCGTGGAACGCCTGGTCCAGCGGCTGGAGGAGAGCGACGGCGGCGCCCTGTGCCTGGCGCTGGACGAGACCGAGGACGGCGTGGTGGTCGCCCGCCTGGAGCGGACGGCGGCCCTGTCGCGCGCCGCCCTGGTGGCCGGGCCGGGGGAACGTCTGGACGACGTCCTGGACGAGGTGTTCGGCCTGGAGTGGCTGGACGGCCGCGCGTGGGGCTTCGCGCGCCGCCCGGCGGTCTACCCGCCCCGCAGGCGGCCGGTCCCCGAGCACGTCGTCCAGCTCGCCCAGCGCGACAAGGAGATCGTCCTCCTGCGCAAGCGCGCGGCCGCGCTCCGGACCGAGCTGGCGGAGCAGCGCAGGCTGGCCGGCAAGGCGACCAGGGACGCGGCGCGCTGGCGGCAGAAGGCCGAGGAATGGCGCCGCAAGGCCGTGGCCCTGTCCCGTTCCCGGGAGCGCACGGTCCTGCGCCGGGCCGTGCGCCGCGTCCGCGGCCTCACCTCGCCCGCGGACACCTGAGGCCCGGCCCGTCGCCGGGCCGGGCCGGTGCCGTGGTCAGGTGCGCACGATCGCCACGGTGTCGATCCCGTTCCAGGCGAGGTTGGCGTTGTCCAGCAGCAGCTTGTCGACGTCGATGGTGTACTCGCCGGCGTCCGCCGGGTCGGCGACCTTGAACGTCGTGGGATGGACGGACCCGTCGGCGTGGACGACGCCGCCGTACCCGTGGATCGTCACGTAGTGCCGGAGCAGGGGCGTGGAGGAGTTCCACCACGGCAGTTTGCCGGGGATCACGAGGATCATCACCGGTCTGCCGCGCGACAGGGACGCCACGATCCGGTTGATGCCCGCCTCATACGTCTGGCCGTTGGAGACGGCTATCTCCTCCCACTTGTACTGCCAGTCGGAGTCCGGGATGTAGGAGTTGATGACGGCCGGGATCCGGCCCGGCATGGTGGCGCCGAAGAGCGTCTCGCCGGTCTGCAGCTTGTCGGCCAGCTCCGACTGCGGCGGAGCCGAGATCCCGATCGTGGCCAGCGTGGTCTGCACGACGCCCGGGCCGCACCAGTTGTCGCGCTCCTGCTGCTTGGCGGACAGCCTCATGTCGAGGGCCCGCACCGGGAGCTGCCACGTCCCCGCGATGCCGAACTTGGCCTCGGTGACGACGTAGGGGCGCCTGAGGTCGGTGAACGCGGTGTAGCACGCCCTGCTGGCGTTCGTGGTCATCGTCGGGCACGAGTCGCTGATGTCCGGCCCGTTCCCGCCGAACCGGAGCCGCAGGTTGACCTGGAAGTTGGTGTACGCGCCCGGGTTGATGAAGGCGACGGCGCGCACCTGCGTGCGATTGATGTTGAAGTCGAGGCACACCTGGTAGGCGGTGCCGTTGTGGACCCGGGTCTCGCTGCAGGTCCTGGGCATGACGGAGGACGGGTACTCGTGCCAGATCCCCGCCTGGGCCGGGGACGCGGGGAGGACGACGAGAACGGTTCCCGTCAGGACGGCGAGCAACGCTGTGATGATTCTTCGCACGGGCGAGTGTCCCTTGGAGGAAAGTATCGGTTCAGACCGGAATTGTCCGGCGGTCTTCAGGAGGCGGGAACGGCGAGCCGGTGCAACCGCTCGTTGATCTTGTAATAGAGGTTGCCGAAGCCGTCGGCCGTCAGCCCCTCCATCCCCGGGTCCGTCCGCAGCACGGTCATCGCCTTCGTCGACTTGTCGATCCTGAAGATCTGGTCGCCGAGCGTGCCGTACACGTGGCCCGGATCCTGGGGCACGGTCAGCAGCTCCCCGTCACGCCAGGCCAGGCTGGACTTGTTGACGTAGTCGGGCTCGGGGAACAGTCGTTTCGCCGTGATCGCCTCGGGCCGCGCCGGGTCGAGGGTGAACAGCGAGCCGCCCGCCAGGCCCCAGAGCCGGCCGTCTACCTCCGCGAGCGCGGTGACGGCCTTGGGCGCCGTCAGCGGGAGCGGATGCGTGCGCACCGCGCCGGTGGCCGGGTCGTAGGAGAACAGCGTGGCCGACGCCCCCGGCGCGTAGACCGGATCGACGCCCAGGGCGCCGCGCGTGGAGGTGCCGCCGAACACCTTGCCTCCCGCGTAGGCCAGCGAGACGACGGCCTGGTCCCGCACCACGCAGAGGGTCCGGCCGGCCGTGCCCTCCTTCCAGACGGTGAGGGCGCCGCTGCGCTTGCCGTACTTCGGGACCGTGCCCATGTAGACGGTGCCGTCCGGCCCGCCGGCCAGCGCGTACGGCCGGTCCTGGGGCGGGGGGCCCTTGCCCGGCTCGCAGTCGTCGGCCTTGTCCCCTGCCTCGCCGCCGGTGTACTCGAGCGCCGGCGGCCAGGACCTCGCGGGGTCGTAGCTGTAGAGCCTGGCCGACGGGTAGACGCCGATGTAGAGCCGCCCCTGGTGCGTCAGCAGGCTGTCGGTCTGGTTGAGCCCGTCGAGGGTCTTCGTGTCCGGCTGGTTGTCGTCGCCGTCGCCCCGCAGCGGGTCGTAGACGCCGGTGCCGCCGGTCAGGTAGCCGCCGGTGTAGACCCGGCCGTCGGGCCCGGCGCCGAGCGCGTTGATCGCGGCGGGCAGCACGGGGGTGCCGGGGACGACCCGGCTGCTCCAGACGCCGCTCGCGGGGTCGTACTTGAAGATCCGCGTGCCGTCGGAGGCCGCGCCCAGGCCGACCAGCGTGCCGCCGGCCCAGGTGTATCCGGTGACGTCGAGGCCGGGCTTGACGGAGGTCGCCTGGACGGACCCGGTGCCCACGTCGTAGGAGTGCAGCAGCCCGTCCTTGACGAACCAGACCTTGCCGTCGCGGGCCGGCGAGTGGTGCAGGTCCACGTCGGCGATCGTGGCGTCGGTGGCGGCGGCGTACGAGCCGTCGGCCTGGCGGGTGACGCGCAGGACGAGCAGCGTGCGGTCGATCCAGGCGAACAGCCGGCCGCCCGTCCAGGTGAGCCCGCCCACCATGGAGTTGTGCGCGTAGGCCGCCGGGAGGAGGTCGTCCACCCGCCCTGTGACGTTGTCGTACCTGACCAGCCCGGCGTTCGTGCCGGTGCCCAGGTACGTGGCGTCGGCGTCCGGGTCGTGGGCGAGGCTGCGCACGTACTGGGCGCCCGCCACGATCGGCACCGTCCCGATCGTGGTGAAGGCGCCGTCGTCGTACTTGAAGTAGCGGCCGTCGTTGTACGTGCCGCCGTACACCTTCCCGCCCGCTCCGGCTTCCAGGTCCCAGATGAACGAGTACCCGCCTTCCGCCCGCCCGAGGTCGGTGACCGCGGACTGGCCGGGGACGTACCGGTAGAGCTTGGAGTTGGGATAGGTGCCCAGGTAGATCCGGCCGTCGGTGGCCGTGGCCGCCGCCCAGCCGCCGACGGTCGGCGTGGCCACGCTGTCCGGAATGGCGATCTTCCGGGTCACCCGCTCGGTGGCCACGTCGATCACGGCGAGCTGCGGGTTGGCGTCGGCGGTGCCGGTGTAGACGGCGTACGCGCTGCCGTCCGCGAAGGTCGTGGCGTTGGGGACGCTGCTCTCGATCTGCACGCCGAGATCGGTGACGTCCTTGGTGATCAGCACCTCGTCCCAGTAGGACGTCCCCACGTCGGCCACGCCCGAGTAGATGAGCGCCGAGACGGTGGCGGTGCCCGCCGGGGCGACCGCCGAGGCGGTGACGCGCTTCCACTGCCGGCCCGTGGCGGACCCGTTCGCGCCGCCGGAACTCGCGAGCAGGCGGCCGGAGGCGTCCCGGAAGCGCAGGTAGAGGTAGGCGGTGCCGCTGTCGGCCCAGACCTGGGCGTACAGGGTGTACTGGGTCCCCGCGGCGGCGGGCAGCCCGGGCATGCTCTCCCGGCCGTAGGCGGCGCCGGGGGCGTCGTCGGTGATGCGGGCGGCGGTGCGCCCGTCCCAGGTCACCGGGTCGACGCCACCCGCGGTGTGCGAGCCGCTCCAGCCGTCCAGGCCCTGGTCGAAGCCGCCGTTGACGATCCGCAGGTCGGCGGCGGACGCCGGGGCCGGCGGCGTCGCGAGCAGTGCGGCGAGGAGTGCGGCCACCGCGGTGGCGCACCAGGCGCGTCTCACGCGCCTCCGCCCTTCTTGTGACCGTCGGGGTGTCCCGGGATCGGTCTTGTTGAGGAGCCCTCCACGGAGATCTGCACAGCACCACCTCCAGGGGTGTTCATTTGTGCGCGATTACGGGCCCGACCGTAACCTTATGGTCGGGGTTCGTCAACGGTGTGATCGCCACCATGAGGAGCCGGCCGCGGCCGGAGAAGCTCTCCCCGAAGCCGAGCCCTGTGGGGTCGGCTCGGCTCTCGGCTGTCATGACCCTGGGGGTCGCGCCGCGACGGGAAACGATCGGCGGGGTTGGGCGGTGGTCCAGTCGCAGGGCGGGAGGTCGCCGACAGCTCCAGACTTCCGGATATGTATGCGTTTCGCATAGAGTTCTGCCATGGAGTCAGCACTGGAAGCAACTGTCAACGAGTGGCACGCGAGCGTGAACGACGGTGACCTGGAGCGGTCAGCGAGGGCCGTCGGCGATCCGATCGTCGTCCTGGGCCCGAAGGGCGCCGGCCCGATCACGCCCGAGCAGTTCGCGGAATGGGTGGAACGCTCGGGGATCAAGCTGGTCCCGCAGTCGTGGCATCCGGTCAGCGAGCGCCTCATGGTCGTGGAGGAGGACGCCACCTGGCCCGAGAGCAGGACCCCGACTCGAGTGGCGACGGTGTTCCGGGTGGCCGGCGAGAAGGTGACCGCCTCTCTCCGGCTTCCTGATCTGAAGTCAGCGCTCGAACTGGCCTACATCTGCCGCGAGATGGCGGCCACCGAATGAGCGGCTCGGGGCCGGGACAGGTCTTGTTCGCGTTCGTCCGGCACTGGTCGCGTAGACCGCCCGCCGGCGACCACAATCGTGCAGAGCAAGGCCGGCTCGTGCTCGTCATCGAGGCGGTTCACGCCCTGACTCAGCGAGGGATCGCGGCTACGGTCAATGCCGTCGCCCATGAGATAGGCATCGACCAGAGCGGGGCATCACGCCTGATCAGGAGCGCGACAGAGGCCGGATACCTGACCATGCAGGCAGCGGAAACAGACGGTCGCCGACGTCAGGCGACGGTCACGTCGTCCGGCCACACCATGCTGGAACAAGCCCATCACTGGCAGGAGCAGGTCTTCGACCAGCTGGCAGAAGGCTGGAGCGAGCAGCGGCGCCGCGACTTCCAGCAGGCGATGGCGGACCTTGTCGACCGGTCCCACGCCTTGGACGCATGACCCAAGGCTGCGACAGTGGTCACCATGCGGATGACTCCTGACGAATTGACGCGACGAATCTCCCGGGCTCATGCCCATGTACTGCGCCTGCTCGACGGCCTGGACGACAGGCAGGTCGGCATGGGCTCGGCCTTGCCGGGCTGGTCGCGAGGACATGTGCTGCAGCACCTCACCGACAACGCCCGCGCCTTCGACCGGCAGGCGCGCTTCGCGCTGCGTGACCAGCTTGTCGGCATGTACGACGGCGGCCAGCAGGGCCGTGACCTGTCCATCGATCAGGGCGCCTCCCGTCCTCTGGCCCATCTCCGCGAAGAACTGCGAGTGGCCCAGCACGCCCTGGAGGAGACCTGGAGCCTGCTGGCGGAAGAGGACTGGCAGCGCCCGGTGCGTTTCCGCCACGCGACGGTGCTGGACACCGCCCTGGCACGGTGGAGAGAGGTGGAGATCCACGCCGTCGACCTGGCCGTGGGCCACCGGCCGCGCGACTGGTCGCTGCCGTTCGCGCTGCACGCCCTGGACTTCCTGGCTCCCCGGACCCCGCCGGGCGTCCGGCTGACCCTGCGGGCCACCGACCACGACTTCACTCGATCCCTGGGAGCGGGAGCGGCGATCGAGGTGTCCGGGGCGGTACGCGACCTTGCCGCGTGGATGGCCGGCCGGGCTGTCGACGGCCACCTGGGGGCGAGCTCCGGTGAGCTGCCGGAGCTGGGCCCCTGGCCCCCCGATCCGGCTGATTGAAGGCGGCGACCTCCTGGCCGAGACACCTCGGCGCCCCACTCACGGGAGGAGGAGGCCCCAGTACAGCGCCCAGGGGATGAACAGGGTGCCCGCGACCGCCACCATGCGCACCCTGCCCGATGCCGTACGCCAGCGCGTGAGGCAGGTGATCGTCGCGGCGGTCGCGACGGCGGCGAGGAGTTGGGCCGCGAGCCAGGTGACAGGGCGGCCGAGCAGCATGGGCCCCGTCGTGACACCGGCGCCGTTGGATGCCATGAGCAGGCTCATCAGCGTGTAGACCGCGCCGACGATCGACAGGGCGCCCGAGACGGCCAGGACGCGGGCGGGCCAGGTACCGGCGCCCAGCCGGCGCACGGCGTACGCCAGGAAGGCCAGGAGCATCAGTGCCATGCCGCCGATCATCAGTTGCCACGACTCCCACCAGGGCGACGGCGGAGTGTCCACACTGCGTGACTCCTGCGTAGGAAGGGGCTCCGCGCTCGAGGCCGGAGCGTTTCCGGCGGCCACGTCCTTGACCCACGAGCCGACCGCATCGGCGTACCCGGGGACGAGGGTGTTCTCGTCCGAGTGCAGCGCGTGGGGAGCGTCCGGGAAGAATTTCACGGTGAGGCCGCTGTGCACGTTCGCGCGGAAGCGCTCGGCGCTCTCGGCCGGCATGACCTGGTTGTCCTTGGCGCCCCACATGGCCAGCACCGGCTGTGTGAGCTTGCCGAGCGTGGCCGCGGGGTCGTAGTACGCCTCGGGGAACAGCCCGGCGTCACCCGCGAGCCGGTGCAGGGAGACGTACGAGTTGCGCAGCGATCCCTTCACACCGGCGCGGTCGAGCTTGTTCGTCGCGTTCCAGACCTGGGTGCGCAGCGGCGTGAGCCCGGGGCCCCCGACGGTGACCAGGAACTTCACGTCCTTGGACCGCGTGGCCGCGATCGGCGCCACCCAGCCGCCCTCGCTGAGCCCCCACAGGCCGGTGTGCCCCACACCGGGCTGCCTCTTGAGGACGGTCAGCGCCGCCAGCGCGTCGTCGGCCAGCTGTGAGTAGTCGCGGCGCGTCTTGGAGTAGCCGACGGCGCGCTTGTCGGGGGCCAGGACCACCATGCCTCGCTCGGCGAACGCCTTGGCCTCGGCCTGCAGCTCTCGCCGGCTGTTGCCGGCGCCCGAGCCGTGCACGAGGAGCAGCCCCGGGAGGCTGCCGGTCGCGTGCGCCGGCCGGAAGATCTCGCCGCCCAGCCGCTGTCCGTCCGTGGTCGTGAAGGTGACGTCGGTGGTCTCCAGCGGGACGTCATGACCGGCCGGCGTGTGGAGGGATGCTGCCAGGAGAGCGGCGGCCACGAGCTTCATCGGTGTTTTCTCCGTCTACGAAGTGCTGCGAAGTGTTGCGAAGTGTTGCGAAGTGCTGCGAAGTACTGGGAAGTGCTGCGAACACCGATAAGTCTCGAGAAATCAGCCTTCGGGGGCATCGCCGACGCAGGCGATCTGGCTGCTCCCTCACGCGAGGGAGATACGGGGGATACTTGGCCCTTGTGCCCGATCTGCTCAGGAAACTCAGGGAACGTCTGCAGGCGCTCCCACCGGCCGCCGTCGACTTCGCCATCGCCCTGGCGGCGCTGATCGGGCAGACCGTGCCGTTCCTGTTCACCCGCAGGATGTCCGGCCCGGAACCGTGGACCCTGACCGAGTACTGGCCGGTGCTCCTGAGCTCACTGCCGCTGCTGCTGCGCCGCCGCTTCCCGATGACGGTGTTCGTCGTGGTGGCGGCCGCCTCCGTGGCCTACTCGCTCAGGGATCCCGACATCCCGCCCCAGCCCATCCCGTACGGCTGGCTGGCCGGTCTCTACACGGTCGCCGAGCTGTGCCCCGGATGGCAGCGGGCCCTGGCGGTCCTGCTCAGCCTGGCCCCTGGGTTCACGGTCTCCCCCGCGACCTTCGTCCGCAGCGCGCTGACCGCCGGGGCCGCCTACGCCATGGGCCGCGCCGTGGTGCAGCACCGGGAGTACACGGCCCTGGTGGAGGAACGGGCCGCCGAGCGGGAACGTGCCAGGATCGCCCGCGACATGCACGACATCCTGGCCCACGGCATCAGCGTCATGATCGTTCAGGCGGAGGCAGGTCCTTACGCCGTGCGGAGCGCGCCGGAGCGGGCCGAGCGGGCGTTCCGGGCGATAGCCGACACGGGCCGGGAGGCGCAGGGCCAGCTCCGGCGCATGCTCAACCTGCTCAGGGACGACGGCTCCGCACGCGCCCCGCAGCCCACCCTCGACGGTCTCCCGGACCTGGTCGCACGGGTCTCCGCGACGGGACCCGCCGTACGGATGGCCGTCACGGGCACCCCGTCCGCCCTGCCCGCGGACGCCGAGGTGGCGGCCTACCGGATCATCCAGGAGGCACTCACGAACATGGTCAAACACGCCCGGGCCACGACCGGCGAGGTCCGGCTCGACTGGAGGGACGACGAACTGATGATCACGATATCCGACGACGGCCGCGGGCCGGCTCCCGGCGGCGGTGGCCACGGCCTGGTCGGCATGCGGGAGCGGGCCGCGGCGTGCGGCGGCACCGTCACCCACGGCGCGGGCTCCACGGGGTTCAAGGTCGTCGCCAGGCTGCCGACCGGGGAGCCGGCGTGACGATCGACGTCGTGGTGGCGGACGACCAGGAGCTGGTCAGGAGCGGGTTCGCGCTGATCGTGGACTCGCAGGCGGACATGCGGGTCGTCGCCGAGGCAGCCGACGGGCGGCAGGCGGTCGACGCGGCCCGCCGTCTGGCGCCTGACGTGGTCCTGCTGGACATCCGCATGCCGGGGATGGACGGCATCGAGGCCGCCAAGGTCGTCTGCGCGGAGACGAGCGCGAAGGTCATCATGCTGACGACGTTCGACCAGGACGACTATGTCTACGACGCGCTCCAGGCCGGGGCGAGCGGCTTCCTGCTCAAGGACGTGCGCGCCGACGACCTGGTCCACGGGATTCGCGTCGCCGCCGCCGGTGAGGCCCTGCTGGCGCCCGCCGTCACCCGCCGGCTGATCGACGACGTCGTCCGCAACAGGGCCCGCCCCGGAACGCCCGTCACGGGCCTGAACAGGCTGACGGGGCGCGAGCGCGAGACCCTGACCCTGCTCGGCCGCGGACTGTCCAACCCCGAGATCGCGGCGGAGCTCGTGGTCAGCGAGCACACGGTGAAGACGCACGTCAGCAACGTGCTGACGAAGCTCGGCCTGCGCGACCGGACACAGGCGGTGATCGCCGCCTACGAAACGGGACTGATCCAGCCCGGAGGCCGCTAGCCGGGACCGCCCTGGCCATATCGTGTTACCTTGGTACCATGGTAACCGTTGAGCGTGCGCAGACCGGGCTCAGAATCGAGCGCAGTCTCCTCAAGGTCCTCAAGGGCCTGGCCGAGTACCTGGACATGTCCTTGGGAGACCTCGTCGAGGGGGTCGCGCTGCATGCCTTCGAAGGCAAGGCGCCCTTCTCCCCCGAGACGATCGAGAAGATCGAGCAGCTGAAGGCGGTCTACGGCATGACGCTGACCACCGCCGACGCCCATCGGCTGGCCGAGAAGTGAGCGCGCGGCATCGCCTGGAGGGGCAGATCAAGGTCGCCCTCCCACCACAGGAGGCGTTCACGCTGTTCACCCCCCGGGGCGAGGAGCGTTGGGTCGACGGCTGGCTGCCGCGCTTCCCCGCCCCGACGCCCGATGACACCGCCCCCGGGACCGTCTTCGAGACCTCGCATACGGAGCCGACGACCTGGGTGGTGCTCGCATGCGAGCGGGGCCGCCGCATCTCCTACGCCAGAGTCACCCCCGGATCGCGTGCCGGGACCGTCACGGTCACGCTCGACAAGGACGGTGACGGGCACTCGATCGTCCACGTCGTCTACGACCTCACGGCGCTGACCCCCCACGCAGCCGGCGAACTGCGCCAGTTCGCCGCCGAATACCCCGCGTTCCTACGCTCCTGGCAGGAAGCGATCAGTCGGTCCCTACGGCCATGACCACGGATGGGCAGCGGCCGGGCCGATCGCCACCGGCCTCACCGTCGGAGAGCCGCACCCGCCGCCGGACGTCACCGTCGGAGAGCCGCACCCGCCGCCGGACGTCACCGTCGGAGAGCCGCACCCGCCGCCGGATGTCACCGTCTACCGCCGGAGTGCTAGGCCGATCGTCACAGTGACGGCTAAGGCTTTCGGCCGATGCTGATGCGGCCGGCGTCTCCTAGGGTCCCGTCATGGCTTTCAACCTTGTTGGAAGCGATCGCGTTCGAGGAGGCTGGACAGTGAAGGTGGAGACAGCGGTCGTTCTTGGGCCCGGCGGACCGGTCGGCACGGCGTGGCTCGCCGGGCTGGCGGCGGCGCTACGGCGTGAAGGAGTGGACCTGGGAGCGGCGGATCTGATCGTGGGTACGTCGGCCGGCGCGATCGTGGGAGCGATCCTGGCGAGCGGCGGAGACCTCGACCGGCTCGCCGCGCTCCCCCCGCCGACCGATCCCGGCGACGGTGTACGGCCCGACCCGCAGAAACTCATGGAAGTGTTCGCGACGCTCGGCGACACCGGACTTGAGCGGACCGAGGCCCTGCGCCGCGTCGGCCGGCTCGCTCTCGCCGCCTCGACCGGCGGCGAGGAAGCCGCCATCGCCCGGATGCGGGCCCTGGTCGGTGGCGACGCATGGCCGGACCGGCCGCTCCTGATCCCGGCGGTGGACGCCGAGACCGGTGAGGCGGTGATCTGGGACCGGCACGGCTCCGCGTCACTGCCCGAGGCCGTGGCGGCCGGCACCGCCTTCCCGGCGACCGCCCCGCCGATCACCGTCGGCGGGCGGCGTTACATGGACGGCGCTCTCAGAGCCGGCATCAACATCGACCTGGCCGCCGACGCGAGCGTGGTGATCGCGGCAGAGCCGATGGCGCACCTGTTCGGTACGGATGGCGTCGCGGCAGTCGAAGGAACAGTCGTTCGGCTCGTGCCTGACGCCGAGGCGATCGAGGCGTTCGGACCGGACATGACCGACCGCGCCGCCTGGGAACCCGCGTACCGAGCGGGCGTCAGACAGGCTCCGGACGCCGCCGAGGCTCTGAGAAAGCGGATCATGTGACTGGACCCGCCGGAGCCTGGAGATGGCTGACATCATCGGCCCGGGAACGCGCGAGGCCGTGTCTGCGGCATCACCGCGCCGGCCCAGGAGGACGGGAAGATCGCCAGGCTGTTCGAGGAGATCGTCCGCTCCCCCGATCTCGGACTTCGCCAGTCCATCGTGGTGGCCACCGGATATCTGCCCTGGCCCCCACTCCAGGGCATGGTGCGGGTGCTTCGCGAGGGCGATCCGGCCCCGCACGTCCGGGAGAACGCCGGGGATCCTCCTGGAGGGCTACGCCTGCACGGGCAAGGCTGACCGCCGGGGCAGGCAGCAGACGTCCGTAGCTCCTGGAGAAGTACGGCGACAAGTGGGAGTTCACGCCGCTGTACGTCGGCGTCGCGGCCTGGAGCAAGCACTACCTGACCTCCGACGAATACCAGGCGGGTTGGCGCTAAAGGTTGTTGCAGAAGAGGGCGGGGCGGGCATTTCTCGTATATGGGCGGGCTGTTACGAGCTGATCCTTTGTGGGTGGAGACCTTCACTGGCCTGTGGATGGGCCGGTTCGAACGGCTGGTGAAGGTGGTGCGTGAGCGGGGCGGCAACGGTCCCGGTGGTGGCCGGCCATGGTGCCTGCCCTTAGCCGATCGGGTGCTACTGGTGGCCGTCTATTACCGCACCAACCTCACCATGCGGCAGCTCGCGCCATTATTCGGAATCTCCCCGGCCACCGTCTGCCACATCATTCAACGTCTTGGCCCTCTGCTCGCTTTGGAGCCCGCGCCTCGACTGGCCGAGGCCACTGACCGGCTGTGGATCGTGGATGGCACCCTCATCCCCGTACGCGACCGCGTCCTCGGCGCCTCCAGCCGCAACTACCGCTTCTCCGCGAACGTGCAGGTCATCATCGATGCCGACACGCACCTGGTCGTGGCGACCGGCCAACCGGTAGCGGGGAACAAGCCCGACGCTCATTGCCTGGCGGGCTTCAGGGCTGGCAGCCCACTGCGACGGCGTCAGCGTGATGGCCGACGGCGCCTACTTCAATACCGGCCTGATCGTGCCACACCGCCGACGAGCAGGCAGGCCCTTGCTGCGGGCACAGGAAGAAGACAACGCAGAACACCGACGCATCCGCGCCCGCGTCGAGCACGTCTTCGCCCGCATGAAGAACTACAAGATCCTTCGCGACTGCCGACAGAAGGGCACCAGCCTCCACCACGCCGTCCAGGCCGTCGCCCACATGCACAACCTCGCCCTGTCAGCATGACCACAACAGCCGCAGACCCGCCCTGACCTGCCCACTCACGACCTTCTGCAACAACTTTTAGTCAGTCGTCGGCTTCGCCTGCGCCGACCTGGGCGAGAAGCTCGCCAGGCAAGTCCGCATCGGGCAAGTTCTATCCGCTTGATGCTGTGGCTCCATGTCCGGGACGTGCATGGGCAGCGCTCGGGGGTGCAGGGGGCCGGGAGGCCCCCTGCCAAGGGGGTGTGGGGGAGCTCGGCTCCCCCACTGTCACAGCTCGAGCCCCGGTCGCGCGAAGCGCGCCATGGCGAGAACCTTGCTTTTGAGCCCTTGGCGCGAAGCGCGGCATCTTGCGAGGACCTTGCTTTGAGGGGTTCCAGACCTACTCGTCGCCCTCGACGCGCATCACGCTGGCCACCGCGCGCACGATGTCGAGGTCGCGCAGCCCCTCCATCGTCGCCGTCAGCGCCGCGTCCGTGGCGCGGTGGGTGACGATGACGAGCTGGGCGTCGTCGCCGTGACCCTCCTGGCGTACGGTCTGGATCGAGACGTCGTGGGCCGCGAACAGCTCCGCGACCCGGGCGAGCACGCCCGGCTTGTCGGCGACGTCCAGCGCCACGTGGCAGCGCGTGACCGTCTCGCCCATCGGGTGGACGCTGAGCGAGGCGTACGTGGACTCCTCGGGCCCGCGGGTGCCGGCCAGGCGGTTGCGGGCCACGGCCACCAGGTCGCCGAGCACGGCCGAGGCCGTCGGCGCGCCCCCCGCGCCCTTGCCGTAGAACATGAGCTGGCCGGCGGACTCCGCCTCCACGAACACCGCGTTGTACGCCTCGCGCACCCCCGCGAGCGGGTGGGACCTCGGGATCATGGCCGGGTGGACGCGCACGCCGACCGAGCGGCCGTCCTCGGAGCGGGCGCAGATGGCCAGCAGCTTGATGACGTAGCCCATGGCCTTGGCCGAGGCGACGTCGGTGGCGGTGATCTCGGTGATGCCCTCGCGGTGCACGTCGGCGGCCGTGACGCGGCTGTGGAAGGCGAGCCCGGCCAGGATGGCGGCCTTGGCCGCGGCGTCGAAGCCCTCGACGTCGGCCGTGGGGTCGGCCTCGGCGTAGCCGAGCGTCTGGGCCTCCTCCAGGGCGTCGGTGAAGGACGCGCCGGTGGAGTCCATCTTGTCGAGGATGTAGTTGGTGGTGCCGTTGACGATGCCGAGCACGCGCCGCACCCGGTCGCCGGCCAGCGACTCGCGCAGCGGGCGCAGCAGCGGGATGGCCCCGGCGACGCTGGCCTCGAAGTACAGGTCGCCGTTGCCGGCGCGGGCCGCCTCGTGCAGGGTGGCGCCGTCCTCGGCGAGCAGCGCCTTGTTGGCGGTGACCACCGACTTGCCGCGGTTGAGCGCCGCCACGATGAGCGAGCGGGCCGGCTCGATGCCGCCGATCACCTCGACGACGATGTCGATGTCGTCGCGGGTGACCAGCGCCTCGGCGTCGGTGGTGAGCAGCTCGGGGGCGACGTCGGCGTCGCGCTTGCGGCCCAGGCGGCGCACGGCGACCCCGGCCAGCTCCAGCGGCGCGCCGACGCGGGCGGTCAGGTCGCCGTCCTGCTCGTGCAGGAGGCGGATGACCTGGGAGCCGACGACGCCGCAGCCCAGCAACGCGACTTTCAGCGGTTTCACAGCTGCCCCCTCAACAGGTCGTCCTCGGTCTCGCCCCGCACGATCACGCGGGCCGCGCCGTCGGCGACGGCGACCACGGCGGGCTTGGGCAGGTAGTTGTAGTTGCTGGCGAGCGAGCGGCAGTAGGCGCCGGTCGCGGCGACGGCCAGCAGGTCGCCGGGCGCGAGGTCGGACGGCAGGAAGCAGTCGCGGACGATGATGTCGCCGCTCTCGCAGTGCTTGCCGACGACGCGGCTGAGCATGGGTTCGGCCGTGCTGTCGCGGCTGGCGAGGGTGACCGTGTAGTCGGCGCCGTACAGGGCGGTGCGGACGTTGTCGCTCATGCCGCCGTCGATGCTCACGTACGTGCGCAGGCCTTCGACGTCCTTGACGGTGCCGACCTCGTAGAGGGTGACGCCGCCGGGGCCGACGATCGCGCGCCCGGGCTCGACGGTGAGGCGGGGCACCGGCAGGCCGGCGTCCTCGCACACCTTGGCGACGATCTCGCGCAGGCCGTCGGCGATCTCCTTGACGTCGGGGGCCTCGTCGTCCTCGACGTACGCGATGCCGTAGCCGCCGCCGAGGTCGAGCTCGGGCAGGACCACGCCGTGCTCGTCCTTGATCTGCACGAGCAGGCCGGCCAGGCGGCGGGCGGCCACCTCGAAGCCGGCCGTGTCGACGATCTGCGACCCGATGTGCGAGTGCAGGCCGACGAGCTCCAGCGACGGCAGCGCGAGGATGCGGCGCACGGCCTCGGCGGCGGCGCCGGCGTTCAGCGACAGGCCGAACTTCTGGTCGTCGTGGGCCGTGGCGATGAACTCGTGGGTGTGGGCCTCGACGCCCGTGGTGACGCGGATCATCACCTTGGGCCGCTTGCCGTGCTGGTCCGCCAGGTATCCGAGCCGGGCGATCTCCTCGTGGGAGTCGACCACGATGCGGCCGACGCCCACCTCCAGGGCGCGGGTCAGCTCGGCGACGGACTTGTTGTTGCCGTGCATGGTGATGCGTTCGGGCGGGAAGCCCACGCTGAGCGCCACGGCCAGCTCGCCGCCGCTGGCCACGTCGAGGCCGAGGCCCTCGTCGTCCAGCCAGCGGACGATCTCCCTGCACAGGAACGCCTTGCCGGCGTAGTGGACGTCGGAGCCGGCGAACGCGGTGACGTAGTCGCGCATGCGCGAGCGCACGTCGTGCTCGTCCAGGACGAACAGCGGCGTGCCGTGCTCGCGGGCGAGGTCGCGGACGTCGACGTGACCGATCGTGAGCGTGCCTTCGGTCCGCCCGGACGTTCGGGGCCAGATCGCGGGGTTGATCCGGTTGAGGTCGGCGGGCGGGAGCGGCGGGCGCTCGTGCGGCAGCATCTCGGCGTGCCGGTCCCCTGCGGGATGGGCGAATCGACTCACCCGAACGAGGCTATCGGAACAGTCCAGCCACCAGGACCCGCTGACCACGTATCGAGACGCGATCACCCCTCGAAAGGGATATTTTTACGACTTTTCGCCTTTTGGCCGAATATCTTGTGATCACGTCACAGGCGGTCCGGGCCCGGCAGGACGTCCGCCACCGCCCGCGCCAGCCGCACACGCGCCGTGTGCAGCGGCGACGGCTCCTCGTCCCCCACCGGGACGGCCGGCGCCAGCTCGTACGCGTCGTGGTAGGCCATCGCCAGCCGCACCGCGTACGCCGCCCACGCGCTCCCCGCCCGCTCCCCCTTGGCCAGCCGCCCGGGCAGCTCGGCCAGGACCCGCAGCACCGCCCGGTCGCGCGGATCGCCGAGCAGCTCCGGCCGGAACCCCTCCTCCGGCACCCCGAGGTCGCGCGCCCGGCGCCGCACCGCCACGGCCCGCGCGTGGGCGTAACGCACGGCGAAGCCGGGGTTGTCCCAGGTACGCGGGAAGTCGGGCCACGGGCCGGGCAGGGACAGCGGCCCGACGGTCTCGACCAGCCGCCCTGGCACCTCGACGACGATCCGCAGGAACCCGTTGGCTCGCTCCTCCACGGCCGCCACCCCTTCGACGGCTCGCGCCCGCGCGGCCAGCCCGGCGGCGGGCACGCCGAGCCGGCGTGCGGCGGCCGACAGGTAGGCGGCCTCGCGCTCCCATGTGCCCTCGGGGGCCGGCGCCTCCCCGAGGATCTCGGTGAGCCGCTGCTCAGGCGTCATGCCCCAAGCCTAGGAAGCGGGAGCCGCGGTTCAGATGAGCGCGTGCGGCTCGGCCGAGCCGTACTCGACGAGGTGGGCGGCGCCCAGCAGCCAGCGGTCCTCGTCGCGCACCCGGACGTACCCGAAGCGGTCGGCCGAGAAGACCTTGACCCCGTCGGCGCGGCACTGGCGCATGAGGACGTCGTCCCAGCCCTCCGTGAGGTCGGCGAAGCCGAGCTGGCGCAGGGTGTTGCGGCGGGCCAGCAGCGTGGCGCCGGCCACCTCCGGCAGGTACGTGTACTCGGCCTCGGGCTGCCTGAGCAGCGTGGCCTGCGGCTTGCGCAGGTGGGTGTAGTAGGCGGCCTTTCCGACGATGTCGGCCGTGCTGAACAGGAACGCGCGGCGCAGGTCGGCGAGGTAGTGCGTGCCGTAGACGTCGCGCGGGTCCATGACGCCGACGAGGTCGGCCTCGCACAGGTCGAGTCCGCGGCCGAGCATGGCCCCCGCCGACAGCGACGGGTCGAGGTGGCGGAAGACGACCTCGATGTCGGGCAGGACGTCGCGGGCGCGCTGCTCGGCCTCGGGCGGCCCGAACACGATGAGCTGCGCCGGCCGCACCGACTGCCGGGCGACCTGGGCGAGCGCGTGCTCCAGCAGGAAGCGGTCGAGGATCGGCAGCAGGAGCGAGATCTCCAGAGTGGCCCGGGCGCTGGGCAGGCCGATCCGTTCCAGCAGGTCGTCGATCCGCTCGGTCATGGTGCCGCCGTCGAAGGCGCGGCGCAGGGCGACGTGGGCGCGGCGGGTGTCGGCCTCGTCGCCGATGGGGGTGCCGCAGGCGGCGATCTCCGCGAGCCGCCACGGCGCGGTGCCGGGCGGGCAGTCGACGGCCGCGGGCCAGCGGTAGGAGGTGAGCACGTCGGGGTAGGCCAGGTGGCCGGGCAGGAGCTGCTCCAGGGTGAGCACCCGGTCGATGCGTCCACCGGAGAGCGGGATGGGGTTGTGCACCCGCGGCTGGACGCCGAAGGACAGGCGGGGCCAGCCGGTGGCGGGGTCGGCGCTGAAGCGGTGCTCGAACAGCGCGGCGGCCGCCTGGTAGGGGGCCACGTCGCCGCCCGTGTGCCAGAAGACCGTGCGGATGCCCCGCTCGGCGCACCAGGCGAGCAGCGCCCGCAGTCCGTCGCCGGGCTCGCCGGTGATCTCCTCGGCCCACGGGCCGGTCTTGACCGACTCGACGACGAGCAGGTGCGGCACCTCCTGCGGGAGGACCCGGGCGAAGTCGCGCGGGGTGAAGCCGGTCGTCTGCCGCCACTCGTAGCGCAGCAGCGCCTCGGCGTGCGGGTCGGCGACGACCGCCGCGGTGAGGTGGGGGCGGGTGTTGGGGCCGGTCGGGATCCGGTACGGCTTGAGCTTGAAGGAGTGGCCGCCGAGCGTGCGGGTGGAGGTGGTGGCCTGGTAGGCGGCGCCCGGCCGCTCGTCCTTGGCCCGCTGGACGGCGACGGGCCGGCGCTTGGGGGCGGTGGGCCGCTTGACCGGCTTGGCCGCGCCCTTGAGGCCCTTGGCCAGCAGAACGGGGTTGCTCCGGCCGCTCTTGATGGCGTCGCCGAGGCGGTTCCAGCGGGCGACCTTGATGGAGGAGAGCTTCCAGTTGGCCACCTCGGCCTGGTAGCGCTGCTCGGCGAGCTCCTTGCGGAGCTTCTCGGCGGCGGCCCGCTCGTCCTCCAGGAGCTCCTCGGCCTCGGCCAGCCGGTCGGCCAGCGCCTTGACCTCCTCGGCGCCCCGCTCGGCCTCGGCCAGGCGCGCCTGGGCGGCGTCGAGCAGCCGGGCCAGCTCGGCCGCGTGCTCCGCCTGGGCGATCGCGTCACGCAGCGCGCGCCTCGTGCTCTCCAGCTCAGTGCTCACCAGACCTCCGTTTGCCAGCCGGGCAAAGGATACTCTTCTGCGGAAGCGTCTCGAAGGGATGAGATCCGGTGCAGTTCAACGTGCGGCCCTACGTCTGCGGCGCTCTCGGCCGGATCGACCCCGTCGTGCTGGGCAAGCTGACGGGTGCCGGGCCGCGGGTGCGCCCCGCCCTCCAGGTGCCGGGCGCCGCGCTGTTCAGCTCGGCGCCGCTGCCGCCGTACCACCGCGGTGATGGCTCGTTCGCCTTCGCCTGGGGCGAGCGCAGGCCGTCCGGCGCTCCCGAGGGCGGCTGGATGCCGGTGGCGGAGACGTACGAGACGCCGGGCCTGATCGGCGCGGGCGAGCGGGTCACGCTGCACGCCGGGGCGCTGGGCCTGGTGGACGTCTACTACGTGCGGCTGGGCGAGGCCGTCTACTTCTCGTCGCTGATCCAGCCGCTGCTGGCGCTGGTGCCGGTGGAGATCGACTGGGCGGCGTGGGCGTCGATCATCCAGGTGACGTTCCCGCTGGGCGAGGCCACGCCGTTCGCGGGGATCAGGCGGCTGCCCGGGTCGGGCGCGCTGGTCTGGGACCAGGGGCGGCTGGCTACGGAGCGGCGGCTGCCGCGCTGGCTGCGCGGCGAGCCGTACGAGACGTGGATCAGCGCCGGCGAGCTGCTGGAGATCCTGCACGAGGTCTACAAGGACTACGAGGGCCGCAAACTGCTCGTGCCGGTCAGCGGCGGCTACGACTCGCGGCTGCTGTGCGCGGTGGCCGTGGCGCGCGGCGCCGACGTGGAGTCGTGGACGACGAGCCCGGACGACGGCACCGACACCGACATCGCGTTCGCGCGGGCGATCACACGGGAGCTGCGCGTCCCGCACCGGGTGATCACGCAGGACGCGGCCGCCTACCCCGGCGACGCCCGCGAGGTGGCGCGCCGGCTGGAGTACCTGACGCCGCACCACGCCTGGTACGCGCCGTTCGCCAAGGAGGTCCACGGGGCCGGGCGGGTGCTGGTCGACGGCCTGGCGGGCGGCCCGCTGCTGAAGAACTTCATGGTCAGCGGCGCCGCGCTGGAGGCGACGTCGCAGGCCGAGCGCTCGGCGGCGGTGCTGCGGTCGCTGAGCCTGGGCGAGCCGTCGCGGCCGTTCCTGTCCGAGCGGGCGCACGAGTGGATCGAGGAGGCGGTCCGGGAGCAGTTCGCCGCCGCGACCTCGATGCTCCACGGGCACCGGGCGGAGCTGCCGCTGTCGGTGCTGCACACGCGGACCGTGCGGGGCATCGCGCGCTCGGCGGTCAACCTGGTGGGGCCGGAGGCGTCGTTCGCGGCCCCGTTCATCCACCCCGACTTCTTCGACGCGGCGCTGTCGGTGGGCGTGGCCCGCAAGGACAAGGGCCGCTTCTACCGGGAGCTGCTGCACGCGGCCAACCCGCGCGTGGCGGCGCTGCCGTCCACGAACGTGGTCAAGCAGCCGCTGCGGCGGGTCCCCCTGCGCTCCACGGCCGCCCCCGCGCGAGCCTACGCGCACGAGATGTTGCAGACGGTCGCCGAGCGGGTGCCGTCGCTGCTGTCGGAGGAGCTGCACGAGGTCGTGTGGGGCGGCCCCGACGCGCTCACTCGTTTCGGCGGGTGGAACGACAGGTTCTGGGTGCGCGGGCTGGTGCTTCTGGGCCTCTGGCTGAACGACTTCGAGAACGATCTCGGCGAGCTGGCGCCACCTTTCTAGGCGCCGCCTTTCCAGATGAACGCCCGGTAACAGGACGATTACATGTCGATCTCCGGGGGTAGGACGAGATCACAGCACAACCGGGTTCCGGAAGGCCAAGGGGCTGGTAGTGTTCGGCCCGTAAGCGCCGCACAAGCGGGCAGCGGATCACAAATCCGGGCCCGTCGAGGGCATGGGGTTCGCAGGGATGACGTCCCCAGGCGGCGCGGTCACCCATGACAACGCCGGGGAACCGGTGACTCCGTCCTGCCCACATCTCCTTCTGTGAGCGACACATGATCAACGCATCCCCATCGCCGGAGCCGATCGCCGAGACGTTCGTCTCGGAGGATCCCCTCTGGTACAAGCGGGCGGTGTTCTACGAGGTTCTCGTCCGGGGGTTCAAGGACTCCAACGGCGATGGCACGGGAGACCTGCGGGGTCTCGTCGACAAGCTCGACTACCTCGAATGGCTCGGCGTGGACTGTCTGTGGCTGCTGCCGCTGTACGAGTCCCCGCTGCGCGACGGCGGCTACGATATTTCGGACTACATGAAGATCCTCCCCGACTTTGGGGATCTGGGGGACTTCGTCCAGCTCATCGAGTCGGCCCACGAGCGCGGGCTGCGCATCATCACCGACCTCGTGATGAACCACACGAGCGATCGGCACCCGTGGTTCCAGGCGTCCCGGCACGACCCCGAGGGTCCCTACGGCGACTTCTACGTCTGGGCCGACGAGCCGACCGGTTACCCTGACGCGCCGATCATCTTCATCGGGGCCGAGGAGTCCAACTGGACCTACGACCCCGTGCGCAAGCAGTACTACTGGCACCGCTTCTTCCACCACCAGCCGGACCTCAACTACGACAACCCGGCCGTGCAGGAGGCCATGGTCGAGGTGCTGAGGTTCTGGCTGGACCTCGGCATCGACGGCTTCCGCCTGGACGCCGTGCCGTACCTGTTCGAGCGCGAGGGCACCGCGTGCTCCGGCCTGCCGGAGACGCACGCGTACCTGAAGAAGATCCGCGCCGAGGTGGACCGCCTCTACCCGGACCGCGTGCTGCTGGCCGAGGCCAACGGCTGGCCCGAGGACGTCGTCGAGTACTTCGGCGACCCCACCACGGGCGGCGACGAGTGTCACATGGCCTTCCACTTCCCGCTGATGCCGCGCATCTACATGGCGGTCAAGAAGGAGACGCGCGAGCCGATCTCCGAGATCATGTCGCGCACGCCGAAGCTGCCCGAAAAGGCCCAGTGGGGCATCTTCCTCCGCAACCACGACGAGCTGACGCTCGAGACGGTGACGGAGGAGGAGCGCGACTACATGCACGCCGAGTACGCCGCGGACCCGCGCATGCGGGCCTACCTCGGCATCCGCCGCCGCCTCGCGCCGCTGCTCGACAACGACCGCGACCGCATCGAGCTGTTCACGGCGCTGCTGCTGAGCCTGCCGGGCTCGCCGGTCATGTACTACGGCGACGAGATCGGCATGGGCGACAACATCTGGCTGGAGGACCGCGACTCGGTCCGCACCCCGATGCAGTGGAGCCCCGACCGCAACGCCGGGTTCTCCACGGCCGACCCCGGCCGCCTCTACCTGCCCGCCGTCATGGACCCGATCTACGGCTACCAGGCGGTCAACGTCGAGGCCCAGCAGCGCAACCCCAGCTCGCTGCTCCACTTCACGCGCCGCATGCTGGAGATCCGCCGGGAGCACCCGGTGTTCGGCACCGGCGCCTACACCGAGATGTGGTCGTCCAACACGTGCGTGCTGACGTTCGTCCGCGAAGAGGGCGAGGACGTGATGCTGTGCGTGAACAACCTGTCGAAGTTCGCCCAGCCGGTGGAGCTCGACCTGCGCCGCTTCGCCGGGCTGACCCCGGTCGAGGCGCGGGGCGGGGTGCCGTTCCCCGTGATCGGTGAGGCCCCGTACACGCTCACCCTGCCGGGCCACGGCTTCTACTGGTTCGCGCTGAAGTAACAGGCGGCGCGGCGAGGAGGGGACAGGTGCCGGTCACCGCGAGGTGACCGGCACCTGCGCGCGTGCGGCCCGCCGGGCGGGGATGAGCGCCACCGCGAGCGAGGCCCCCACGGCCACGAGCACGGCCAGCGTCATCGTCAGCGCCGACGGTGTACGGCCGATGCCGGCCCCCACCCCGCTCGTGTGCCCCTGCAGGTCGATCAGGCCGGTCACCATCGACACCCCGGCCGCCGCGCCCACGGCCACGCCCACGACGACGAGCAGGCCGGTGCCCGTGACGAGCGTGGCCATGACCTGCCGGGGCGTCAGCCCCATGGCCTTGAGCACGGCCAGGTCGAAGGCGTGGTCGCGCAGGCCCACCGCGCTGGCGGTGAGCAGGTTGGCCAGGCCGATCAGCGCCAGCACGGCGATCAGGGCCACGATCACCACACGGATCACCGAGAGCCGGTCGGCCGGGTTGACCACCCGCTGGACGTCGAGGCTCTCGCCCGACGCGGCCAGCAGCCGGGCCCGCACCTCGCCCGGGTCGGCCCCGGGGCGCAGCGCCAGCGCGTAGTACTCCGGCGGCACCGCGTCCTTGGCCGCCAGGCTGTCCAGCCCTACTGACAGCACCTCGCCGTCGAGGTCCGGCTCGACGGCGCGGCCGACGATGCGCACGATGAGCGGCGAGCCGCCCACGGTCAGCCGCACGCGGTCGCCGATCCGGACGCCCAGCAGGTCGAGCAACCCCTGCCCGGCCAGGGCCTCGCCGGGCCGGGCGAACATGCGGCCCTCGACCACGGGGAACGGGTACGGCTCGATGGTGCTGCCGAGGGCCCGCACCCGCACGGAGCGGGCCTCGCCGGGCGCCAGGGCGTTGACGTCGGTGCCCGGGTAGACGGCGCGCACGCCGGGGTCGCGGGCCGCGATGCGCGCGGCCTCGGCCGACTCCAGCTTGCCGGGCCGGACGTACAGGGAGGCGTGCTGGCCGACCTGCTCGGGATGGGTGAGGAAGTTGTCGAGCGTGGACCAGACGCCCAGCCCGATCGTGATCATCATCATCGGCACGGCCAGCCCGAACGCGGTCAGGAACGCGGGCAGCCGCCGGGTGAAGGCGTCGCGGGTGCCGAGGACCAGGGCGGGCGGCAGCCGTACGAGCAGGGCCAGGCGGGCCAGGCGCGACAGGTGGCCGCGCGGCGGGGCGGCCGGGACGTCGGGGATCGGCGGCGTGCGCCCGCCGCGCCAGGCGGGCAGCCCCACGGCGGCCAGCACGACGAGCGCGGTGCCGCCGACGATGGCCAGCACCGGCATGGGGGCGACGGAGGTGGCGCCGAGCACGGCGACCGTGCCCGCCCAGCCGGCCACGGCCCCGAGCGCGATGCCGAGCAGGCCGAGCGCCCCGTGCTCGGCGAGCAGCAGCAGCGTCACCTGGCCTCCGGTGAAGCCCATGGACTTGAGCGTGGCCAGGTCGCGGAGCTGGCCGAGCACCCGGCCGCCGGCCGCGTTGGCCAGGGCGAGCGCGGCGGCGACCATCCCGACCACGCCGAACAGCGCGAGCAGCGTGCCGAGCAGCCGGTTGTCGAGCTCCATGGCCGCCCGCACCTCGCGCCAGGTGTAGACGCGCTGGAGCTGGTCCTCCAGCATGACGACGACGCGCTGGGAGACGATCTGCGCGGCCTCCGGGTCGGACAGGCGCAGCCCGGTCACCCACTCGCTGCGGCCGAGCATCGGCTCGATCCGGTCGAGCGTGGACGGCAGCACCCAGCCCAGGCCGGGTGTCCACTCGGGGTAGAAGCCCTGGTCGGCCGAGTCGGCGATGCCGCGCACGTACAGGGTGTGGCGCTCGCCGCTGAGCGCGATGACGGTGAACGACGAGCCGGTCCTCAGGCGCAGCGCGGTCGCGAAGGACCGCTCGACCACGACGCCGTCGAGCTGTGACGCGTCGAGCCAGCGGCCCTCGGTGACGACGGGACGGGCGACCTGCGGGGCCTGCGAGGGCAGCGCGCGCAGCCCCGCGGGCTCCTTCTTGCCGCCCAGGGCGACGGTGACGGGCGCCGACCGGTACGGCCCGGCGACGTGGGTGACGCCGTCGATGGCGCCGACCTCGTCCGGCGGGCGGTCCTTGGTGTAGAGCCAGACGTGGGCGCCGTTGGTCTGGGCGAACAGGCTGCGCCACGGGTTGGTGCCGTCCTCCAGGAGGGTGACGGCGGCGATGAGGGCGGCCACGATGCCGGCCACGAGCAGCACGGTCAGGACCGCCTGGCCCTTCCTGGCCCGCAGGTCGGCCCCGATCCACCGGCTCCCGGCTCGGATCGTGCTCATGCCGGTGCTCATCACACGCTCTTCCTGGTGATCATCGCAGGTCGATGACCTCGCCGGCCGTGCCGGTGCGCCGGCGCGCGATGCGTCCGTCGTCCACGATCTGCCCGTCGAACAGCGACACCAGGCGGTCGGCCAGGCTCGCCACCCGGGCGTCGTGGGTGACCATGACGATGGTCTGGCCCTGCTTGTGGACCTCGCCGAGCAGGCGGAGCACGTCGCGGGTGTTGCGGCTGTCGAGGTTGCCCGTGGGCTCGTCGGCCAGCAGCACGCTGGGCTTGTTGGCCAGCGCCCGGGCGAGGGCGACCCGCTGCTGCTCGCCTCCGGAGAGCTGGGCGGGCGCGGCGTCGGCCCGGTCGGCGAGGTTGAGCGCGCCGAGCAGGCTCTCGCGGCGCTCGCGGGCCTCCTTGGGCGAGATCCCGGCCAGCAGGGCCGGCAGCTCGACGTTGTCGGCCACGGTCATGTTGGCCACGAGGTTGAAGAACTGGAAGACGAAGCCGACCTTCTCGCGGCGCAGCAGCGCCCAGGCGCTCTCCGAGAGCGTGTCGACGCGCTTGCCGTCGAGCCAGATCTCGCCGCTGGTGCGGGTGTCGAGGCCGCCGAGCATGTGGACGAGCGTGGACTTGCCGGAGCCGGAGGGGCCCATGATGGCGACGAACTCGCCCTCCTCCACCTCCAGGTCGACGCCCCGGACGGCCGGGACGGGCAGCGCGCCGCCGGAGTAGATCTTGACCAGGTTGACCGCCTTGAGCACGGCGCTCATGCCAGGTCCTCCTGGCAGCGCTCCAGCCAGTCGAGGTCGGCCTGCAGGTGCAGCATGGCGCCCTCGATCAGCAGCCCGGCCACCCGGTCGCGGGGGTCGGTGCGGGAGAGCAGGTCGTTCAGGTCTGCCATGAGGGAAAGATAGTGCCGCCGCTGGCGACTGATGAGGGCCATGCGGTCGGCGATGCCGGTGAGGGGGGCGAGGACGAGCTTCATGAAGAACTCGTCGCGCACCCGCGGCCCCTCGGTGGGCTCCTCGACCCACGCGGTCAGCGCTTCGCGGCCCTTGGCGGTCAGGTAGTAGACCTTCTTGTTCGGCCGGTTGGACTGCTCGACGTCGACGGCCCTGACCAGGCCGTCCTTCTCCAACCTGCCGAGCGTCACGTATATCTGACCGATGTTGGGGGAAGGGTAGGCGGACCCGAAGGTCTGCTCCAGTGCCTGCTTCAGCTCGTAGCCGTGAGCCGGCTCCTTCGCCAGCAGGGCCAGCAGGTGAGGCCGCACGCCTCACCCCCTTCCCTTGCGTTACGTGAGCGTTACGTGCCCATCCGTTGACCTCCACATTACTCGTGTGCATAACATGAATGCATCTACCTAACACGTATGTAATCCCGAGAAACGTGGAGGTAACAGGGTGCTTCGCTCCGTTCCGATCGTCTTGGCCGTCCTCCTGGCGGCCGGATGCGCGGGGACGGGCGACGAGGGCGGTGGCGACACCGGGACCGGCGGCACAGGTCCCATCACGTTCGCCACCGGACGCGACACCACGGCGTATCTGCAACCCCTGCTGGACCGCTGGAACCAGGCCCACCCGGCCGAGAAGGTGACGCTCCTCGAACTGCCCGAGGCCGCCGACGAGCAGCGCGCTCAGATGGTGGCCAACCTCCAGGCCCGCAGCAGCCGGTACGACGTGCTCGGACTTGACGTGGTGTGGACCGCGGAGTTCGCGGACAACGGCTGGATCATCCCCCTGGAGCGCGGGCTCTTCCCGCTCGACAGGTTCCTGCCGACGGCCGTGGAGACCGCGGTCTACAAGGACAAGCTGTGGGCCGTGCCGTACACGACCAACGCCGGACTTCTCTACTACCGCACCGATCTCGTGAAGAAGCCGCCCAGAACGTGGGCGGAGCTTCGCGAGCAGGCGCAATCAGTCATGAAAAAGCATGACATCGAGGGTTATGCCGGACAGTTCCTCGCGTACGAGGGGCTGACCGTCAACTTCTCCGAGGCCGTGCAGTCGGCGGGCGGGCAGGTCGTCAGCCCCGACGGCACGAAGGTGACGCTCGACCCGGCCAAGGCGAAGACCGCGCTGGAGTTCTTCCAACGGGGGCTGCGCGAGGGCTGGATCCCCAAGGAGTCCCTCACCTACAAGGAGGAGGAGACGCGCCTGGCCTTCCAGGAGGGCAGGCTCGCCTTCGCCCGCAACTGGCCGCACGCGTACGGGCCGGCCATCGGGCGGCTCGGCGGCAAGGTCGGCGTCACGCGGCTGCCCGGGCCGGACGGGCCCGGCTCCAGCACGCTCGGCGGCGCCAACCTGGCCGTCAGCGCCTCCTCCAAGCACCAGCAGACCGCACAGGAGTTCATCCGCTACTTCACGGGCCTGGACAACGAGCGCCGGGTCCTCACCGAGGGATCCTTCCCGCCGGTGTGGACCGAGCTGTACGACGACCCCGAACTGATCAGGCGCTTCCCGTACCTTCCCGTGCTCAAGGAGAGCATCCTCGCCGCCAAGCTCCGGCCGGCGAGTCCCACCTACAACCAGCTGAGCCTGGTGATCGCCAGTTCGGTCGCCAAGGCCATCAGCCCTCCCTTCACCGAGTCCGCCGACGACGTCGCGGCCTCGATGAGATCCGAACTCGAAGAGATCATCAGAACCCAGTGAGGAAGTCATGGCAAAAGCCAGAGCAGCAGTCATCCTGGCCGGGCTCGCGGTAGCCGTCGCCGCCTGCGGCAACGCGCCGACGACGACGGAGCCCGGGGCGTCGAGTCCCGCGAGTTCGGCGAGCGCGGGCGGCGGCGGGAAGACCCTCGAAGGGGTCAAGCTGGAAGTGGCCGCCAAGTGGACCGGTGACGAGCAGAAGAACTTCGAGCAGGTGCTCAAGGCCTTCACCGAGAAGACCGGCGCGCAGGTCACCTACGCCTCCACCGGCGAGGACACCGGCGCCTACCTCGGCCCGCGCATCCAGGGCGGCAGCCCGCCCGACGTGGCCATCCTGCCGCAGCCCGGCCTCGTGCAGCAGTACGCCAAGCAGGGCGCGCTCAAGCCGCTGACCGACGCGGTGACCAAGGAGATCGACACCAACTACACCCCGTACTGGAAGGACCTCGGCTCCGCCGACGGCAAGGTGTACGGCGTGCTGATCAAGGCGGCGCACAAGTCGCTGGTCTGGTACCGCACGCAGGCGTTCCAGGACGCCGGCGTCCAGGAGCCGGCCACCTGGGACGACCTGATGAAGGCCGCGCAGACCATCGCCGACTCCGGCACCGCGCCGTTCTCCCTCTGCGGCGCGTCCGCCTGGACCCTGACCGACCTGTTCGAGAACGTCTACCTCTCGACGGCCGGCCCCGAGAAGTACGACCAGCTCTCCAAGCACGAGATCCCGTGGACCGACCCCAGCGTGGGCACCGCGCTGGAGAAGATCGCGCAGATCGCCGGCAAGCAGGAGTTCATGGTCGACGGCACGTCCGGCACCATGCAGACCGACTTCCCGACCTGCGTCAGCAAGGTCTTCGGCAACAAGAAGGGCGCCATGGTGATCGAGGCCGACTTCGTGGCCACCCCGATCGCCCAGGCCAAGGCCAAGGTCGGCGAGGACGCCAAGGCCATCCCGTTCCCGAAGGCCGGCGACACCGCCCCCGTCGTCCTCGGCGGCGACGTCGCGGTCGCGATGAAGGACTCCCCCGGCGCCATGGCGCTGCTGGAGTTCCTCGCCTCCAAGGAGGGCGGCGAGATCTGGGCCAAGCTGCCCGGCTACCTGTCGCCCAACAAGAACGTCTCCCCCGACAACTACCCCGACCCGCTGACCAAGCAGCTCGGCCAGACGATCGTCTCGGCCGGCGAGTCCGTCCGCTACGACATGTCGGACCTGGCGCCGAGCGCCTTCGGCGGCACCGACGGCAAGGGCGAGTGGAAGATCCTGCAGGACTTCCTGCGCAAGCCCACGGACGTCAAGGGCGCGCAGGCCGCGCTGGAGGCCGAGGCCAAGAAGGCCTGGAAGTAAAGAGGTAAGGCCGTGACCGAACGGTTGGACGGCCCGGTGGTGCCGCGCGAGGAGGAGACCTCGCGCGGCAGCGCACCCGGACCGGCTGATACCCCCCGCACCCGACGCCTCGGCCCCTCGCCGGCGGTCGCCATCGCCTTCCTCCTCCCGGCGGCCCTGCTGCTGGGCGTCTGGGTGGTCTACCCCATCGTCTACTCCCTGTTCCGCAGCCTTTTCGACGCCTCGGGCACGGGGTTCGTGGGGCTGGGGAACTACACCACGATCTTCACCGACGGCAGCATGCTGACGACGATCAGGAACAACCTGATCTGGGTCGTCGTGGCGCCGATCGTGGTCACCACGCTCGGGCTGATCTTCGCGGTGCTCACCGAGCGGATCCGGTGGTCGACGGCGTTCAAGCTCATCGTGTTCATGCCGATGGCGGTCTCCCTCATGGCCGCCGGCGTGATCTTCCGTCTGGTGTACGACGAGGACCCGGACAAGGGCGTGGCCAACGCCATCCTCACGACCGTGCACGACACGTTCTCCTCCTCGCAGGGCTACCCGGAGGCGCGTCCCCGCGAGGGCGGCCAGTCGGGGGTGGCCGCGCAGAACGGCGCGGTCGTCACCAAGCAGGCCGTGCAGGCGGGACAGCCGGTGCTGATCCCGATCGTGGGCGTCAAGCCCGCGGTCATGCCGGGGAACGCCCAGCCCGCCAAGGCGCCCGCGGGCGGCGGCGGCCTGACCGGCACGGTGTGGTTCGACTTCACCCCCGGCGGCGGTGGCGCGCCGAACCAGGTCGACTCGGGCGAGAAGGGCCTGCCCGGCATGACGGTGGAGGCGGTCAAGGACGGCCAGGTCGCCGGCACCGCGACGACGGCCGACGACGGCTCGTTCCGCTTCGACGGGCTGCCCGTCGGCTCGTACGTGGTGCGGCTGCCGCAGTCGAACTTCGAGGCCGCCTACAACGGCCTGACCTGGCTCGGGCCGACGCTCATCACACCGGCGATCATCGGCGCGTTCGTCTGGGTGTGGGCCGGCTTCGCGATGGTGCTCATCGCGGCGGGCCTGGCGGCCATCCCGCGTGACGCGCTGGAGGCGGCCCGCATCGACGGCGCGACGGAGTGGCAGGTGTTCCGCCGGATCACGGTGCCCCTGCTGTCGCCGGTGCTGCTGGTCGTCTTCGTCACCATGATCATCAATACCCTGAAGGTCTTCGACCTCGTCTTCATCATCGCGCCGTCCTCGGTCCAGCCGCAGGCGAACGTGATCGCGCTGGAGATGTGGCGGGTGGCCTTCGGCGGCGGCAACAACCAGGGGCTCGGCAGCGCGCTGGCGATCTTCCTGCTCATTCTGGTCCTGCCTTTCATGATCATGAACATCCGCAGGTTCAGGAGGGAGAACGCATGACGACCGCGACAGCCACGGCCGCTCCCGCCGGCCTGCAGACCGGAGCCCCCCGCAGGAGCCTGGCCGGCAAGATCGTGGACCGCGTCGGCAGCGGCGTGGTCCAGGTCGTCATGGTGCTGCTCGGCCTGTTCTGGCTGGTGCCCACGCTCGGCCTGTTCGTCGTCTCGCTGCGCACGGTGGACGTCAACAACGCCGAGGGCTGGTGGACGGTCTTCACCAAGCCGGCCCAGCTCACCATCGAGAACTACCGCGACCTGCTGGCCACCGGCTTCACCGCGTCGTTCTGGAACACCGTGGCGATCACGGTGCCGACCACGATCCTGGTGATCGGCATCGCGGCCATGGCCGCCTACGCGTTCGCGTGGATGGAGTTCAAGGGCCGCGACACGCTGTTCCTCGTCGTGGTGGGACTGCTCATCGTGCCGATCCAGATCGCGCTGATCCCGGTCGCCGCCATGTACGGCGGTATGGGGATCTTCGGCTCGATCCCCGGCGTGGTGCTGTTCCACACGGCGTTCGGCCTGCCGTTCGCGATCTTCCTGCTCCGCAACTTCTTCGTCGGCATCCCGGCCTCGCTGCTGGAGGCGGCGCGGATGGACGGCGCGCCGGAGTGGAAGATCTTCGCCTCGGTGGTGTTCCCGCTGGGCAAGCCGGCCATCGCCTCGCTGGGCATCTTCCAGTTCCTGTGGGTGTGGAACGACATGCTCATCGCGCTGGTCTTCGCCAACACCGACAGCCAGCCGATGACCAAGGCCCTCCAGTCACAGATGCGGCAGTTCGGGTCCAACGTGGACATCCTGTCCTCGGGGGCGTTCCTGTCGCTGATCATCCCGCTGGTCCTGTTCTTCGCCTTCCAGCGGTACTTCGTCCAGGGCATGATGGCCGGCTCCGTCAAGTAGCCGGTCCCCCGCAGGCGGGCGCTCGCATCTCACAGGGGCTGCGGGCGCCCGCCTCGCTGTACGGGGGCGCTCTGTGATCATTCCGGTACGGCCGGACCGCCCGATTCGGACGCGGGCCGTACCAGACCTGGATAGGCTGATCGGCCATGGCAGGTCGTCCCCTGAACGAAGTCGTCGAAGCAGGATGGGCCCACGCGCTGGAGCCCGTCGCCGATCGGATCGCCCACATGGGCGAGTTCCTGCGCAACGAGATCAACGAAGGCCGGCAGTACCTCCCCTCCGGGAACAACGTGCTGCGCGCCTTCAGCCAGCCCTTCGACGAGGTCAAGGTGCTGATCGTCGGGCAGGACCCCTACCCCACGCCCGGGCACCCCGTCGGGCTGTCCTTCTCCGTCGCCCCCGACGTGCGGCCCCTGCCGGGCAGCCTGGTCAACATCTACAAGGAGATGGAGTCCGACCTGGGGCTCCCGCGTGCCTCCAACGGCGACCTGACCCCGTGGGCCGAGCAGGGCGTGCTGCTGCTCAACAGGGTGCTCACCGTGATGCCCGGCAAGCCCGCCTCCCACCGCGGCAAGGGCTGGGAGGAGGTCACCGAGCAGGCCATCCGCGCCCTCGTGGCCCGCGACAAGCCGATGGTCGCGATCCTGTGGGGCCGCGACGCTCGTAACCTCGCGCCCATGCTGGGCCAGGTGCCGCGCATCGAGTCGGCCCACCCGTCGCCGCTGTCGGCACGCAACGGTTTCTTCGGGTCGCGGCCGTTCAGCCGGGCCAACGAGCTGCTCATCCAGCAAGGCGCGACCCCGGTCGAGTGGAAGCTGCCCTAGCATCGTCGCCATGAGCGATAACGAGAAATTCCTGCGCCTGACGGTCGAGCTGACCGTCGAGGTGCTTGACGTCAACGCGCTGCAGGCCGCCGCGCTCGCCGAGATCCGGCATCCGGAAGCCGACCTGTCCGACGAGGAGCGGGCCGAGCAGGCCGAGCTGGTCTCCTCCGACGAGACCGGCGCCTCCGCCTTGCAGTGGCTCATCGAGCCCGACCACGTGCTCCAGCTCGTGGACCACATCGACGAGATCGAGCCCCGCGAGGCCATGCTGGGTGTCGAACCGTCCGAAGCGCCCGAGGACGACGATGACGACGAGGAGCATGCGCACGCCTGACGTTGCAGGCCGGTCACGGCGCTGAGCGGTGCCGTGACCGGCCGTCAGGCCGCCGAAGAGTCACGGGCACGGTGTCGCCGTGCCCGCCCGCACGAGGGGACACGCTGTGATCGTCGCATTCTCCATCACCCCGCTGGGCGTCGGCGAGGGGGTCGCCGAGCCGGTGGCGCGCGCCGTCCGGGTGGTCAGGGAGAGCGGGCTGCCGAACCGCACGGACGCCATGTTCACCACGATCGAGGGCGAGTGGGACGAGGTGATGGCCGTCGTCAAGCGCGCCGTGGACGCGGTGGCCGAGGTCGCGCCCCGGGTCAGCCTCGTCCTCAAGGCCGACCTGCGCGAAGGCGTCACGGACGGGATGACGAGCAAGCTCGAATCCCTGGAACGCCACCTTCCCTAGGCACCTCCCCCCTAGGCACCTCCCCCCTAGGCACCTCCCCCCTAGGCACCTCCCCCCTAGGCGCTTCTTCCCTGGTCCCTCCCCTGGCCCCTTCTTTCGCCAGCCACTTCCTTCCCCGGCCACTTCGCCCTCCAGCACTCCCGAACGCTCTCCGCGGGGGGCCCTTCGACGCAAACGCGATATGTCTTGACCCGTTCAATGACGCGACATATCGTGTCTCTTGGCGACGCGAACGCGATATTACGCGTCCCTCGACATTCGCGCCCCCTGAGAGGTGGACATGAAGCACGAACGAGTGCCCGTCCTGGTCGTCGGCGGTGGCTACGCCGGGCTGAGCGCGGCCCTGCTGCTCGCGTGGCGGCAGATCCCCGTCATGCTCGTCGAGCGGCACCCCGGCACCTCGATCCAGCCCAAGGCGTTCGGCGTCGGCCCGCGAGCCGTCGAGCTGCTGCGCCCCGTGCCCGGCCTCGAGCAGGCCCTCAGCCAGATCTGGGAGGGCATCGGCGACGACATGCGCATCGCCATCGCCCCCAGCCTCAGCGCCCCGAACCCCCACATGATCATGTCGACCGAGGAGGAGGGGCTGGGCTTCCTGTCCGAGATCACTCCCGTCACCCAGGTGGGCGCCCCGCAGGCCGAGATCGAGCGGGTGCTGCGCGCCAAGGCCGAGGAACTCGGCGCCGACCTGCGCTTCTCCACCGAGCTGGTCACGCTCGACCAGGACGACGAGGGCGTGACGGCGGTCATCCGGTCGAACGGCGCCGACAGCACGGTCCGGGCCGACTACGTCGTGGCCGCCGACGGCTACCGCAGCCCGCTGCGCGAGGCACTCGGCATCCCCACCACGGGCAAGGGCACGCTCGGGCACATGTTCTCGATCATGTTCGACGCGGACCTGAGCGGGCTCGTACGCGAGCGCGAAGTCACGCTGTGGTACCTGCAGAACGACGTGTTCACCGGCGTGATCGTCACCGGCACCGGCGTCGGCGGGCACGTGGTGGGCGTCAACTACGACCCCGGCAAGGGCGAGAGCCCGGCCGACTTCACCCCCGAGCGGTGCGTGGATCTGGTGCGCGTCGCCACCGGCGTGCCCGACCTCGACGTGCGGATCCTGGACACGACCTCCTTCACCCTGGCGCACATCCTGGCCGAGCGGTACCGCCAGGGGCGGGTGTTCCTGGCCGGGGACGCGGCCCACACCATGCCGCCCACGGGCGGGCAGGGCGGCAGCACCGCGCTGCAGGACGGCTGCGACATCGCCTGGCGGCTCTGGCTCGTCCTCACCGGACAGGCCGGGCCCGGCTTCCTCGACACGTACGACGCGGAGCGCCGCCCCATCGGCGCCCTGACCGCCGACGCGCAGCTCGCCAACCTCGGGGTGCGGATGCCGCCCGCCCAGCGCGTCGACTACCCGGAGCCGCTGGAGGACTTCGCCCCGGCCTTGATCGGCTACCGCTACCACTCGACGGCCGTCGTGGAGGAGCCCGGCGATGACGGCTCGCTGCTGGAGGACCCGCGCGTGCCCACCGGCCGGCCCGGCGGCAGAGCCCCGCACGTCGTCCTCGACTGGGACGGGCAGCGGATCTCCACGATCGACCTGTTCGCGTCGGGGTTCGTGCTGCTGACCGGGCCGAAGGGGCGGGCCTGGACGGACGCCGGCCGCCGGGTGCAGGAACTCCTCGGGATCCAGCTCACGCGGATCGTGGTGGGCGACGAGCTGACGGACGTGGAGGGGGTCTTCGGCAAGAGGTACGGCGTGGGCGAGGGCGGCGCCGTACTCGTGCGGCCCGACGGGTACGTGGCCTGGCGCTCCCCGGAGCGGGACTCCGCGCCGGCGGCTGCGCTGGAGCGCGCCCTGCGCCGGATCCTCAGCCGCTGACCCACCGCTCGGGACGCCTCGGGGGCTCAGCGGCTCGGACGTCATGGGACGTCACGTGACGTCCCGGGGAACGGGACGGGACGGGGAACGGGACGGGACGGGGAACGGGACGTCCCCGAGGCGAGGACGTCCCGGAGACGAGGACGTCCCGGAGACGAGGACGTCCCGGAGACGAGGACGTCCCGGAGACGAGGACGTCCCGGAGACGAGGACGTCCCGGAGGCGAGGACGTCCCGGGGGCGGGGACATCGGTCGTCGCGGATCGATGGGGGTCAGAAGAGGCGGAGCTGGCCGGTGCGCTGCGCGCGCGCCTCGCCCGCCTTCAGCGCCCCGGCGGCGGCGAGCAGCAGCGCCCCGGACAGCCCCGCGAGCCACACCAGGGGCCAGGCGAGGTCGGCGATCCCCTGCCCGTCGAGGAGCGCACCGCGCACCACCACGAGGCTCCCGGTCAGCGGCAGCACCGAACCCGCCGCCCGCAGCCATCCCGGCAGCGCGAACGTCGGCAGCCGCACCCCGCTCGCGAACCACATCGGGTCGTCCAGCAACGTGTAGAGGAACGCGGCGTCCCTGGAGAAGATCAGCAGGCTGTTGAGGAACGCCCCCCACGCGACGGCGGGCACCAGCATGGCCAGGAAGACGACCGCGTACATCCCCGGATGCGCCACGTTCACGACGTCGAGCAGGGTGAACATGGCCACCGAGAAGCAGGCGAACAGCCAGGCGTTCTGCACCAGCGCGCCGAACCCGTTGGCGACGACCACCGCCAGCCGGCTGGCGGGCGCCAGGAACAGCAGCTCCAGCGTGCCGTTCTGGCGTTCCATGGAGAAGTGCCAGGCGGACTGGACGAGCGAGAAGAAGAACGTGAACCCGAGCGTCCCGGTGGCGAGGAAGGCGAGCAGGCGCTCGGGGTCGGCCGCCAGCGGCCAGCGGGCGGCGATGCCGGGCGTCGCCGCCAGCGGGTGCAGCGTGTAGTAGGTCTGGACCAGGGTCAGCAGCGGCCAGATCAGCATCGAGAACACGACCAGCTTGCTGCCGAAGATCTGGCGGTGCTGCTTGAGCGCCTCAGCCCGGAAGACCTTCACCGCGTGCCGCGCGGCGTCCCCAGCGGTACGTCCCTCCGCGCCCCCGGCGGGCCCGCGCCCGGCCAGGCGGTTCATCGGGCCACCTGCCCGCGTCGCCTCGACGGCCGCCTCACGCGACCACCGCCACGGAACGGTCGCTCAGCGCGAGGATCGCGTCCTCCAGCGACGGCTCGGCGATCTCCAGCCCGGACGGCGCGCCGCCCGCCGCGATGACGGCCGTGGTCAGCGCCCCGGCGACGTCCCCCGGATGGCTCAGCTCGATCACTGCGCCGGTTCCGTGCTCGTCGGCCTGCGGGGCGATCCGCACCCGGTCGTCGAACGCCAGGGCGGCGGCCTCCACCTCGGGCGTCAGCTCGGACACCGTGATCCGCACCCGGCGGTGGCAGCCGGTCTGGGCCATCAGCTCGCCGGGCGTTCCCTCGGCCAGGTGACGGCCGTCGCCGATCACGTACACGTGCTCGCAGAGCTGCTCCACCTCGGCCAGGTAGTGGCTCGTGAGCAGCACCCCCTTGCCGCGCTCGGCCAGCTCGGCCACCACCTTGCGCAGATCGCGGGCGATGGGCGCGTCCAGGCCGAGGGTGGGCTCGTCGAGGAGGAGGTAGTCGGGGTCGTTGATGAGACCGCGGGCGATCGACAGGCGCTGCGTCATGCCGCGCGAGTACTGCTCGACCCGGGTGCCCGCGGCGGCGGTCAGCCCGACGAGCTCCAGCAACTCGCCGATGCGGGTCTTGAGCAGCTTGCCGGGGACGTCGTAGAGCTGGCCGAAGTACCACAGGTTCTCGCGGCCGGTCATGCGCGCGTAGACCATGCGCTCGCCGCCCGCGATCAGGTTGATCCTCCGGCGTACGGCGTGCGGGGTGTTCCCCGGGTCGAGCCCGCCCACGGTGACGGTGCCGGAGGTCGGCCGGAGGAGGGTGGCCAGGATCTTGATGGTGGTGGTCTTGCCCGCGCCGTTCAGGCCGAGCAGCCCGGTGACGCGTCCGCGGGGGATGGTCAGGCTCAGGTCCTCGACGGCCACCTTCCCGCCGAACTCCTTGCGCAGGTGCTTGGTCTCGATCATCTAGTAGCTCCGTTCCATGGCTCTGCGCTCCGCCCAGGGCATCGCGAACAGGCCGGCGGCGGTGTAGGCGAGGCTGACGAGCACGGTCACGCCGAGGCGGTCGAGCGGCAGGCCGGCGCCGCCGGTGAAGACGCCGCGGACCACGTCCATGGCCGGGGTCACCGGCACCAGCTCGCCGAGCCACTGGAACGCCTCGGGCAGGTAGTTCCTGGGGAACGTGAACCCCGACAGGATGGCGATGGCGTAGAACACGGTGTTCTGGGTGATGTGCGCCTCGCCGGCGACGATCATCACGTCACTCAGCACCACGGACATCCCGAACACGGCCAGGGCGAGCCCCGCCACGGCCAGCACGGCGTCCAGCACGCCCGTCGCGGCCGGCCGTACCCCGAGCAGGGCGGCGCACCCCAGCAGGACGGCCACTTCGACGGCGACGGCCGTGAAGGCGAACATCGCGAACCCGAGCAGGTACGGCAGGCGGCGCGCGGGTGCCACGACCAGGGCGCCCAGGGTGCCCTCGCGCTGCTCCTGGATCATCGCCTTGCCGGTCCACAGGATGCCGTGCACCACGAACATGTACGCCGCGGCGCCCACGGCGACGTAGCCGAGGTAGTCGGCGGTGCCCGCCTTGCCGGCGAACTCCGCGGACACCTGGTCGCCACCGATGGCCCGTAAACCGAGGTAGGCCAGGCCCATCGTGAAGGCGCCCGTCAAGAGGGTGCCGACGAAGTACGACCACGGGTAGGCCCGCCTGGTCACCAGCCACGACCGTCTCAAGGTCGCGAATGCCACGGTCATGTCGTAAGTCTCCTTTGGGAACTGACTTGGTTTCTATCAGAGACTCAGTCGGGGGTAAAGTCGGCTGATGGCCAGGGAACTGCGCGCGCAGGACATCCACTGCTCGATCGCCCAGGCGGCGGCGGTCGTCGGCGACTGGTGGAGCCTGCTCATCATCCGCGAGGTGGCACGGGGCCATCGCCGCTTCGACGAGCTGCTCGGGGAGCTCGGCATCTCCCGCAAGGTGCTGACGGAACGGCTCAGGCACCTGGTGGACCACGGCGTCCTCACGCGGGAGCCGTACCAGACGGGGCCGGTGCGGCACGAGTACGTGCTGACGGACGCGGGCTGGGCGCTCACGCCGACGCTGATCACCATGCAGGACTGGGCGGATCGCTGGCTGCTGGGGGACGGGTCGCTGACGGGGGTGGCGAGCCCCGCGGGCGTGGAGGCGTCCCGCGTCCACGCCCTCCTCAACACGCACCTCCCGTCGCCCCTGTCGCTCGCCGCCACCCTCCCCACCGCCGCCCCTTCTCCTCGCCCGTCCGCCCCCACCCCCAGCCCCTCTCCTCGCGCGTCCACCCCCACCCCCAGCCCCTCTCCTCGCCCGTCCGCCCCCACCCCCAGCCCCTCTCCTCGCCCGTCCGCCCCCACCCCCGGCCCTTCTCCTCGCCGATCCCTCCCTCTGCCGCCCACCATGGCTCCGCCTCCGGCGCCGAAGGGCACGCCGACTCCGGTGGCGCGGCAGCTCGACGTCGTGGCGGACGCCCCGGCCACAGTCCTCTTCGGCTACCCGGCGACCGGTGTGCCGGCTCCCCTGCCTCCCGGCTGGGACCAGGTGCCGGGCGCGGCCGGCTGCACGCTGGAGAACCGCCTCTTCAGGGACCGCATGCAGGAGTTCGCCGCGCATGGCGTCGCCGTTCATGGGGTGAGCACGCAGCGCCCCGACGAGCAGGCCGCCTTCGCCGCCGCCGAGGACATCCCGTTCCCGCTGCTCTCGGACATGGACCTGCGGTTCGCGGCGGCGCTCCGGCTGCCGACGTTCCGGGCCGGCCATGCCCTCCGGCTGAAGCGGGTGATCCTCGTCGTGGACCGCCACCGGGTGGTGCGCCACGCGATCTTCCCGGTACTGGACATCCCCCGGGCCGTGGAAGAGTCCTTGGAGGTCGCCCGCTCCATCGCGAGAGACAGCTGACGGGCTGACGCGTCGTGGGGATGCGGCCGGACACCTCCGTGCGGTGAGCGCTGACGGCCGTGATGATGACCTGGATCAGGGCGTCGGGCAGGGGTGGGCGTCGTCTGGTGGAGTGACGCCACATGGTGGTGATCCTGTTGGTGGCCGGCACATGGTGGTGATCCGGTTGGTGGGCGCCAGGCTTCGGCTCAGGCCGCGAGTGGGTACGGCGGGGCGGCGTATCGGGGCGGGCTCGCTTGCCGCGTGGCGCAGAGCCAGTCGTTCAGTGAGCCGGTGAAGCCCGACGGCGGGCCGACCTTGAGGCAGGTCGCCTGCCCCGTGCCCGAGACCGGGGCGACCTTGAGGCGGCGGACGCTCCCCGGTCTGCCCATGGCCGGGGGTTCCGTTTCGCAGGGCGTAAGGCGTACGTCGAACGACGGCCCGGCGAGGATTGACGAGGTGGAGGACGGCGAGGTGGTGGCCGGTGAGCCTCCTGCGGCTCGCTGGGCTCGGCGGTGGGACGGCGTCGCCGCCGGGTCGGCGCTCCCGGGCCGCTCGGCCGGCGCCGTGGGGTCGTTCGGCGTGCTGATGTGCACGTGGTCGTCGATCAGGCGGACGTCGGCCCTCGGGTGCCTGGCCAGGAACGCCAGGTGGTCGGCCAGCAGATGGTGCGCCACCGTGCGGAGAAGGTTGGTCGCGCACAGCGTGTGCGCGCAGGCGGCGCCGTCGATCGTGATCTCCGGCAGCGCGAAGCGGCGCAGTCCCCGAGAGGTGACCCGCAGGCAGTCGCACGCCGCCGTGTCGGCCGGGTCCCACGGCGGGCAGGTGGCGTCGTCGTGGACCTGGACGTCCCAGCTCAGCCAGTCGTCGGCGGGCCGGAAGACGACGGGCTCGTCGGGGCACCGCTCGCAGCTCGGCACCGTCGTGCCCGTCAGCGGGTCGATGACCAGGCCGCCGCACTGCCTGGCCAGGGCGCGGGCCGTGGCGCGGGCGACCTGGGCACTGCCGGGGAGCCTGTGCGGGGGCGCGGCCGAGGAGACGACGAGGTGCTGTCCGGCACGGCGCAGGAGCCGGCGCTCGTCGTGGTGCAGGGCTCGGCATCCGTCGTGGTGGGGGAGCCGGCGCTCGTCGGGGTGTGGCGAGGCCGGGGACCATGCCGTTGGTGGGGGAGTCTCGCTGGGCCTCGGCCGCCGGACGCCGCTCCCTGGAGGCATGGTGACGCCTCTCCACGGGCTCCGGTGGTGCGTGACCTCCAGGCCGGGCGTGCCGTGGGCGGTCATGGCGGCCTTGCGGTACGGCTTGCCGACCCGCCACGGCACCAGGTCGGGGACCGGGCACGGCAGACGCTCGACGGCGACCACGAACCGGCTCGTCACAGCCGCGGGCAGCGGCAGGGGGATCTTCATGAGGGCCTCCGGGATGGGTGAGGCCCTCAGCTTGGCGAAGCGGCCGGAGGGGCATACCGGCCGAGCGTGGTTCTGTGGACGGCGGGTCCTTCCTTGCCCGAGGTCTGTGGATGACGCCCTGGTCAGATGTCCGGTCCCTGGACGGCCCGGCAGATGGCGAGGCTCTGAGGTGGCAGCCGCAGACCGTCCGGGCCGGCCGCCACGTTGTCGTCCGCCGCCAGCAGCACCGTGCTCGCCCGCACCGGCAGCGTCACCGTCTCCGTGCCGAAATTGACCGCGACACACACCGACTCGCCCCGCCACATGACGAGCCAGTCGCCGTCCTCCCGGTCGTACGAGACCCGCACCCGGTCGAAGCGCGGGTCCGACAGCTCCGGCAGCGCCTTGCGCAGCGCGATCAGGTCGCGGTACCAGCACAGCAGCGACCAGTGCGCCTCCTCCTTCAGCTCCCCCCAGTCGAGCTTGGCGTGCAGGAACGTCTGCTCGTCCGACGGGTCGGGCGCCTCCCATGAGTAGCCGAACCCGTCGAACTCCTTCTCCCTGCGGCCGCCCTCCGTGTCGCGCAGCTCCGGCTCCACGTGGTCGGAGAAGAACGGGAACGGTGTGCGCGCCCCCCACTCCTCTCCCATGAACAGCATGGGCGTGAACGGCGAGGTCAGCAGCAGGCCCGCCCCCAGCTTGAGCGCGGGCATGGGCAGCCGGTCGCCCGCCGGGCGGTTGCCGACCTGGTCGTGGTTCTGGACGCAGGCCACGAGCCGGTGGCCGGGCACCCCCGTGTACGGGCTGCCGTGCGCGCGTCCCCGGAACGAGGACCAGCCGCCGTCGTGGACGACCCCCTGCGTCAGCACCTTGGCCAGGACGTCCAGGCCGGCGAAGTCCTCGTAGTAGCCGTGGGTCTCGCCGCTGACCGCCGTGTGGAGTGCGTGGTGGACGTCGTCGTTCCACTGCGCGGTCATGCCGAGGCCGCCGGCGTCGAGCGAGCGGACCATGCGCGGGTCGTTGAGGTCGGACTCGGCGATGAGCGACAGGGGCCGGCCGACGGCGCAGGCCAGCGCGTCCACCTCGGCCGACAGCTCGGCCAGCAGGTGCGTGGCCCGCTTGTCGTGCAGGGCGTGGACGGCGTCGAGGCGCAGGCCGTCGATGTGGTAGTCGCCCAGCCACTGCAACGCGTTCTCGATGAAGTAGCGGCGCACCTCGTCGGAGCCGGGCCCGTCGAGGTTGACCGCCTCGCCCCAGAAGCTCCCGGCGAAGCCCCCGAAGTACGGGCCGAACGGGTGCAGGAAGTTCCCCGACGGGCCCAGGTGGTTGTAGACCACGTCGAGGATGACCCCGATGCCCTCCCGGTGGCAGGCGTCGACGAACGACTTGAGCCCGTCGGGCCCGCCGTACGTCTCGTTGACCGCGTACAGGTCGACCCCGTCGTACCCCCAGTTGCGCCCGCCCGGTACCGGCGCGACCGGCATGATCTCCACGAAGTCGACGCACAGCTCCGACAGGTGGCCGAGCCGCTCGACGGCCGCCTCGAACGTCCCCTCCTGGGTGAACGTGCCGACGTGCAGCTCGTAGACGACAGACCCGCGCAGGTCGCGGCCGGTCCACTTCTCGTCGGACCAGGTGAAGCGGCCGTGGTCGTAGACGGCGCTCGGGCCGAAGATGCCCTCGGGCTGCCGCCGGGAGCGCGGGTCGGGGTACGGCCCACCGCCGTCCACCACGTACGCGTACCGCGTCCCGTGTCCGGCTTCCGGCACGTCGGCCCTCCACCAGCCGCCCTGCCGCTGCTCCATGGGACGCCGGCCACCGAGGACGTCGACCTCGACAGCCGTGGCCTTCGGTGCCCAGACCTCAAAGATCATGTCTCTCCAGAAGTGCGACGGGATGCCGGTTGAGCAGGTGTGCGAGGGGGACGCGGCCCGTGTGGACGGAGCCGGTGAGCAGGTCGCGCCAGGATCCGGCGGGCAGCGTCAGCGTGGTGGCGCCCCAGCCGCCGCGCCGGGCCAGGCCCACCGGGAGGCGGGAGCGACGCCGCACCCGGCCATGCCGGTGCTCATGAGCCCGAGCTGCACG
>NZ_JBFAIA010000060.1:0-44401 GCF_040654455.1 Nonomuraea sp. NPDC050691 | reverse complement strand
CCCGGTTTACAGCTCGCCGCTGGTGACCGCCCTGATCAACAAGGTGCTTCTGCCGCCCTGCGCCGCCCCGGCGTGGTCGCCGTGCTGCCGCTGACCGTGCTCGGCCTGGCCGGAAGCTACGGCTTGTACGCGTACACCGTCCCGCTCCTGCGCGCCCTCGGCGCCGGCCCGTCCGCGGAGACCTGGCTGCTGTTCCTGTACGGCGCCGGGGCGGTGGCCGGGAACGCCCTGGCCGGGACGGCGGTGGATCGGCGCGGCCCGATCCCGGTCCTGGTCGCCGGGTACGCGGGGATCGCGGGCTCGCTGGCCGCGCTGGCCTGGGCCGCTCACGCCGGCGTGACGTGGCTGCCGCTGACCGCGTTGCTGCTGGCGGCGTGGGGCGCGAGCACCTGGTCGCAGACCCCGGCGCAGCAGGTGAGGCTGATCGCGGCGGCGCCGCGGGAGACCGCCGTGGTCGTCGGGCTCAACGCCTCCGCCATGTACGCCGGCATCGCCCTGGGCACCGCGCTCGGCGGCGTCCTGCTCCCCGCGGGCCCCGCCGTCGCGCTCGCCGTCCACGCAGCGCTGGCCGTGGCGTCGCTCGTATACCTGATCGCCACGCGCCACCACCGCTGATCGCTCTATGATCTCGCCGTCGATCACCGGTGGCGCGGTAAAAGGCACAGCATTAGGTTTGTATGCCTACAGATGCAGACACATGAGGAGAATTTCGTGGCCGACGAGGCGCCTCTCCCCAGAATCGACATCACCAGGCCGCACCAGGCCCGGGTGTGGAATTACTGGCTGGGCGGCAAGGACAACTACCCGGTCGACCGCGAACTCGCCGCCCAACTCCGCGACGTCTACCCGGGCATGGAGGACATCGCCCGTCACGCCCGCGCGTTCTTAGGCCGTGCGGTGCGATACGTCGCCGAAGAGGCAGGAATCCGGCAATTTCTGGACATCGGTACGGGGTTGCCGACCGTGGACAACACCCACGAGGTCGCGCAGCGGGTGGACCCGGCCTCGCGCATCGTGTACGTCGACAACGACCCCCTGGTGCTCGTCCACGCCCAGGCGCTGCTCACCAGCCATCCCCTCGGCGCCTGCGACTACATCGAGGCCGACGTGCGCGACCCGGACGCGATCCTGGACTTCGCGGCCAAGACGCTGGACTTCACCCGCCCGACCGCGCTCATGCTCCTCGGCGTGATGGGCACGATCTTCGACGACGACCACGCGTACCGGCTGGTCAGGCGCCTGATGGACGCGCTGGCCCCGGGCAGCTACCTGGTGTTCGAGGACGGCACCAACACGGTCAACCCCGACGCCGCCGCCGAGGCCGAGCGCATGCGCGACGAGGGCAAGGTCTACTCGTACCGGCTGCGCACCCCCGGCGAGATCGGCCGGTTCTTCGACGGGCTGGAGCTGGTGGAGCCGGGCGTCGTGTCGGTGTCGCGGTGGCGGGTCGAGGCGGGCGTGTTCGGCGTGCCGGACGAGGTGGACGCCTTCTGCGGCGTGGGCCGCAAGCGGTAGCCGGCGTCCCCCTCACCCGGTCAGACGGTGGCGGCGGCGAGCATCCGCAGGATGGCGGGGGTCGCCGCCGAGGGCCGCGCGTGCAGCGCGAGACTGTCCAGCAGATGCTGGTACGGCAGGGCGTCCTGTCTCCTGGTGAGGTACTGCGCCCCGGCGATCTGCTCCAGGTAGACGACGTCATCCAGCTCGGCGGGCGCGAAGCGCAGGACGGTGACGGGGCCGACGCCGCCGACGTGGCCGCCGGAGCCGAACGTGAGCACCTGGATCGTGACGTGCGGCAGCTCGGCCAGCATCGCGAGGTGCTCGAGCTGGGCGCGCATCGTCTCGGGGGCGGCCACCTGGCGGCGCAGGGCGCCCTCGTCGATCACCGCCCACAGCTTCGGCGGGGCGGCCGACATGAGGATCTGCTGGCGGCGCATGCGCACCAGGACCCGGCGCTCGACCTCCTCGACGGGGTCCTGCTCGCGCCCCTGACGGATCACCGCCCGGGCGTAGTCCTCGGTCTGCAACAGGCCGGGCACGTACTGGATCTCGTACGTGCGGATCAGCGACGCGTCGCGCTCCAGACCCAGGTAGTCCTCGAACCAGTCGGGCACCACGTCGCGGTAGTCCTGCCACCAGGCGGGAGCGTTGGCCTGCTCGGCCATCGCCAGGAGCGTCGCGCGCTCGGCCTCGTCCGCGCCGTACAGGGTGAGCAGGTCGGCCACGTCGCGCAGCTTGAACCCGGTCCGGCCGAGCTCCAGACGGCTGATCTTCGAGTGCGAGCCGCGGATGAGGTACCCGGCCTCCTCGCGGGAGATGTTCCGCGCCTCCCGCAGCCGGCGCAGGTGCGCGCCCACCAGGATGCGCAGCGCGGTCGGCCCGGAATGGCGGAGGTTTCTGCCCGGAATTCCGGTGTCCGAGGTTCCGGGCACGTCGCTCCTGTCCCGAGCAGTCGACATAATGCTCCAAATTAGCAATCGCGGCGGCCCGACCGATCCATCCTGCCACGCCTTCCGGCCTCGTGCCATTCTTCCTCGGGGGCGGGCATTTCGCCGCAATATACGCATCTGTGCGGGCTCCGCCGTACGCGAAATCGGACGATGCGGCCTTCACCTACGGAAAAGGCCACGCCAACTTCCGTTATGCGGCTTGTGCCCGAGCTCCGCGGACGACGCCGTGACCGTTACAGGGGACACGCCGCAAAACCGCAGGCCATCCCGTATCTCTCGCCGACATCGCGCGGGCCGTTATCGGGATGCGATCTTCTATCTGTCCTTCGCCTCGCCTCTGATCAGGCACGATGCCCGACCGGGGCGATGGACCGATTGGAGTGGAGATGCCCCGACCCACCGCGCGGACGATCAAGGCGGCGACGGCCGTGAGCGCACTGGCCTCGCTCGTGGCCCTGGCGGGACCGGCCGAGGCGGCCTCGGCCCGCCCGCCCCTGCCGTCCCGCACGGACACGGCCTTCCAGAGCGAATGCGTCACCGCCCACAACACCTACCGTGCGCGCCACGGGGCCCCGAACCTCACGACCGACCAGGCACTCGTCACCTACGCCAGACAGCGCGCCGACCAGATAACGCGTCAGGAGGGCCTCGAGGGCACGCGCACCCGGTCCGCGCTGCAGTACGGCCAGAACGTCCACTGGTATCGGTCCTTCACGCCGGAACGGACGGCGTCCTGCGCGGACGCCGTCAAGAGCTGGTACAACGGCATCCGCTCCTACGACTTCGCCCACCCCGGGTTCTCCACGCGCTCGGGCTCCTTCACCCAGGTCGTCTGGAAGGGCACGACCAAGGTCGGCTGCGCCCGGGCCGCCGGGCAGGGCTCCAGCGCGTACGAGACCTACGTCGTCTGCGCGTACAAGGCTCCGGGCAACGTCACGGGCCGCTACCGGGAGAACGTCCTGCCGCAGAGGTGACCCCGCCCGCCGGCCCGCCCGGGGGGAGCGCCCGTCCGTCATGGGCGGGCGCCTTCCCGCCTCCCACGGCGAGCCGCGGGCGGCCGGCCTCCGGCGGTCGTCCCGCAGCCGTCACGACCGCCGGAGGCCCCGCCACTTCGCCTCCGCGTCCGCCCGCTCACCGCGTTCCCGCGCGCCCCTCGTCTACGTCCGCCGCTCGTGCGTTCCCGCGCGCCACCTCCACGTCGCCCGCTCATCCCGCTTCCCGCCTCTACGTCCGCCCCTCCCCTACGTCCGCCCCCTCACGCCGGTCGCTGGGGCGGGGCCGGGGCCTCGGCCTCAGGGGTGTTCCTGGAGGTACCGCTCCCAGGTGATGACGCCGGCAGGGGTCGCGCGGGTCGTGAGGTGGCCGCCGCGGAAGGCGGCGCCCAGCCTGCCGGGCAGCCGGACCCGCACCACGGGCCGCCGCACGCGGCGCGCGGCCAGCCACTGCCGGGCCGCCTCCTCCATGGACAGGATCTCGGGCCCGCCGAAGTCCTCCGTCCGTCCGCCCGGCCCCTCCCGCACCCGCCGGACGAGCCGCTCCGCCACGTCCCGGACGTCGACCGGCTGCGCCATGACGCCCGGGTCGACGATCAGCAGCCCCGCCCGGGCCACCAGGCCGAGCGCCTGGTCCACGAACCCGTGGAACTGCGCGGCCCGCACGATCGACCACGGCACCCCGCCCGCCCGCACGACCTCCTCGGTGCGCACCTTCGTGCCGAAGTAGCCCCAGGGCACCCGGTCCGCCCCGATGATCGAGGTGTAGAGCAGGTGACCCACGCCCGCCTCCCGGGCCGCCGCGCAGAGCCGCCGCGTGCCCTCCACCTCGACCCGCTCGGTGTACCTCCCCTTGTACGGCGCCGACGCCAGGTGCACCACCGCGCCGACGCCCTCCAGCGCCTCGGCCAGCCCCTGCCCGGTGGTCAGGTCCGCCACCACCCACGTCGCGCCGCCACCGGAGCGGGCGGCGCGACTCATGCCCCGCACCTCGTACCCGGCCTCGGCCAGCTTCGGCACCACGGCCCTGCCCAGCCTGCCGGTCGCGCCGGTCACCAAGACGGTCTCGCTCACGCGCACCCCTCCAGAGCGTCCTCGGTCGCGTGCCCAGGACGTCCACGCTAGGGGGCGGGGGCCGCCCTCCCGGATCCGCCCCCGGACCCCGGCCCGGGCCCGGGCCGGGCCGCCCCCGGTTCCGGTGCGGCCGGATCCGCCCCCGGCCCGGCCTCACCCAGGGTCGTCCGCGTCCAGGGCGGCGACGAGGCCGACCAGGCCCGTGACGAGATCCTCCCCCAGACGGCGCCAGGCCGCGGCGGCGTCGCCCGCCCGGACGCGGCCCGCGGCCTGCCCCGCCGCCAGGTCCGTCTCCAGTTCGGCGCACATGTGCACGACGAGCTGACGCGTCATGGCCTCCCGGCGAGCGGTCCCGCCCGGGTCGTCCCGCGCCCCCCGGCCGCCGCGTCCGAGCCGCGCGGCCCGCTCCGCGTGCATGGCGTCGTACAGGCGGCGCAGGGACGGGGTCTCCAGGTGCGTGCGCACGGCGTGCTCCCGCAGCGCGGGCTCGACGGCGATCTGGGCGAGGAAGCGCGCGTACCAGGACGGGGTGCCGAGCTCGACCTGGTGCTCGACGCGGGGCAGGACGGCGCAGCGGAGCCGGTCGCGCGGCGACATCCGCGCGGGGTCGCCGAGCGCGGTCATCATGGCCAGCCGGTGCCGTTCGATGGCCTCGGCGTGCTCGGCGAGGACGGCCTTGATGAGGGCGTCGCGCCCGGTGAAGTGGTACTGCACGGCGGAGTTGTTGCGCTGCCCGGCGGCCTCGCCGATCTGCCGGATGGACACGCCGGCGAGGCCGCGGGTGGCGTAGAGCCGCTCGGCTGCGCGCATGATGCGGCTCCTCGCGGCGGCCGAGCGCGGCGAGGGCGCGCTCACCGGAGCGGGCGGGTGCGCCCCGCTCCGGCCGGCGACGACGTTCATGACCCGCTGGTCACACCGCTCGCTGCCCGGTCACCAGGTGACCCACACGTTCTCCAGGCCGCCCGACAGCAGCCCGGTGCGCAGGCGCAGGGCCTCGGCGCCGTCGCGCAGCCGCAGGCCGGGCAGCCGGCGGGTCAGCGTGCCGAGCACCACCTGCAGCTCCAGACGGGCCAGCGGCTGGCCGAGGCAGTAGTGCGGGCCGGCGCCGAAGGTGAGGTGCTGGTTGGCGTTGTCCCGGTGCGGGTCGAACCGCTCGGGGTCCTCGAACTTGCGCGGGTCGCGGTTGGCGGCGGGACGGCACGGGATCAGCGTGCTGCCGGCGGCCACCTGGACACCGGCGATGTCGAGGTCCTCGCCGGCGACGCGGGGGAAGCCCACCACGCTGAGGGTGCTGTCGAGGCGCAGCACCTCCTCGACCGTGCCCGGGATGAGGCCGGGGTCGTCGATGACCGCCTGGTAGCGCCCGGGCTCCGCCAGGAGCATGGCGGCCATGATGGCGATCATGTTGGATGTGGTCTCGTGCCCGGCCAGCAGCAGCGCCCGCACGGTGGCGATCAGCTCCTCGTGGCTGAGCCGGCCGTCCTCGCTGTCGGAGATCTGGGTCAGCTCGCTGAGCAGGTCGTCGCCCGGCTCGGCGCGCCGCGCGTCCACCAGGGCGGAGACGTACGCGTCGAACTCCTCGTACGCCCGCTGCACCTCCTCCTGCGTGTGGCGGGTGAGGGTGAGCATGACCCGCGACCAGTGCGCGAACCTGTCCTGGTCCTCGACCGGCGCGCCGACCAGGGCGCAGATGACCCGCACCGGCAGCGGCAGGCCCAGCCGGACCGAGAGGTCGGCCGGGGAGCCGGAGGCCAGCATGTCGTCCACCAGCTCGTCGGCCATGGCCTGCACGCGGGGCCGCCACGCCTCCATCCGCCGGATGGTGAAGGAGGGGCTGAGCAGCCGCCGCCACCGGCGGTGGCCCTCCCCCTGGGTGATGGTCATCGTGTTGCGGGCGAACAGGCCGCCGTCCTGCGTGGTCGCGATCCGCGCGGCGTCCTGGCCGCCGCGCCGGAAGCGCGGGTCGGTGAGCAGGGCGCGCACGTCGTCGTAGCGGGTGACGAGCTGGGCGGTGTCGCCACTGGGCAGCCGGACGTGCGCCACGGGGCACTTCTCCTGCAGCTCGCTCCACTCGCGCGGCGGGCGCAGGGCCTCCTCCCGGTCGAAGGGATAGGTGGGCACGGACTCGGTCATGACGCCCCCTCAAGTCGATGTCGGGTCGATCTTGACGCTAAGGCAGCCGCCTTAATAAGGCAATCGCCTTAACCCGGGGAAATCATTTCGATCAAGCCGAGGCCCGTACGCTATGATCCCGCTGGCCGGCAGAGCGCCCAGCGGACACGAGGAACGATGTCGAGCATCAAAGAGGTCGCCCGCCTCGCCGGAGTCTCCGTCGGCACCGTGAGCAACGTACTCAACCGTCCCGAGCTGGTGGCGCAGGAGACGCGGCTGCGGGTGCAGGCGGCGGTGGCCCAGCTCGGCTACGTGCGCAACGGCTCGGCGCGTCACCTGCGCGCCGGGCGCAGCCGGACCATCGGCGTGGTGGCGCTCGACCTGTCCAACCCGTTCGTCATCGACGTGCTGCGCGGCGTCGAGACCGCGGCGGAGACCGCCGACCTCAACGTCATGGTGGTCAACAGCAGCAAGGACGCCGCGCGCGAGGCGCGGCTGCTGGAGATGTTCGAGGAGGAACGGCCCTTCGGCGTCCTGATCACCCCGGTGAACGCCGAGGGACAGGATCGGCGGCTGGGCCGGCTCGTGGCCCGCGGCATCCCGGTGGTCGTGTTCGACAACTCCTCACGGCAGGGCCGGGGCTGCGCGGTCGCGGCCGACGACGTCCTCGGCGGCCGGCTGGCCGGCCTGCACCTGCGGGAGCGGGGGCACCGCCACATCGCGTTCGCTGGCGGGCCGTTCACCGTCCGCCAGGTGGAGGAGCGCCACCAGGGCCTGGCCGGCGCGATGTCGCCCGGCGACCGGCTGACCGTCATCCCGCTGCCGGACCTCACCGTGGCCACCGGCCGCACCGCCGGCGAGCAGATCGCCGGCACGTCACCCGCCGACCGCCCGACGGCGGTGTTCTGCGCGAACGACCTGGTCGCGCTGGGCGTGCTCCAGGAGCTGACGCGGCACGGCCTGCGGGTGCCGGACGACGTGGCGATCCTGGGCTACGACGACATCGACTTCGCCGCGGCGGCGGCCGTTCCGCTGTCGTCGATCCGGCAGCCGCGCGAGCAGCTCGGCCACACGGCCGCGCTCATGCTCCTGGAGGAGGCCAACCAGCCGGACTTCCACGAGCACCGCCAGGTCATCTTCCAGCCGGACCTGGTCGAGCGGGCGTCCACCGCCCGCACCCGCTGACGCTCTGTGCCTCGCCGCCAGGCAGGAGATCGTCAGATGCTCACCGTCGCTCCGGCCGGCTGAGCTCGATCAGCTCCTCGACCGCCTCGTCCGGCAGCAGGGCGGCCACGAAGCCGCGGAACTGGCGCATCGGCAGCGACTCGACCATGCGGAGCGCGTCCCCGTGCCCGGCGGTCTGTTCCCGCTGCTCCCCGGTCGTGTTCGCGGCCAGGCGCCCCATGAGCGCCGGCCCGGCGACGGGGTGGCGGAACCACTCGCCGACGCTGGAGTCGAGGCTCAGCTCCTTGGCGATCACCTCCCCGGCCAGCTCGACGGTCTCCTCGGCGACGATCGTGGCGGCGTTCTCACCGATCTGGACGGTGTAGCCGCCGGGCGCGACCAGCCAGCGGCCTTCGGCGATGTCCCAGTAGGCGAAGGCGCGCGCGTCCAGCTCGAACTCCACGACCGTGGACTCGCCGGGCTCCAGGGACACCTTGGCGAAGGCGCGCAGCTCACGGGCGGGCCGCCGGACGGGCCCGACCGTCGTGGCCACGTAGACCTGCACCACATGCCTGCCCTGGCGGGCACCGGTATTGGTGACGGCCACCGACGCCTTCGCCGTGTCGTCACCGGTCACCTCGACCGTCAGGCCGCTCACGGCGAAGGTCGTGTAGGAGAGGCCGTGGCCGAAGGGGTAGCGGACCGGCCGCTCCACGCTCTCGTAGTAGCGGTAGCCGACCATGACGCCCTCGCCGTACCGGACGACGTCCTGCTCGCCGGGGAAGTTCAGGAACGACGGGGTGTCCTGCAGGCGCAGCGGGATGGTCTCGGCGAGCCGTCCGGACGGGTTGGTCACGCCGAACAGCAGGTCGGCGACGGCGCCGCCACCCGCCTGCCCCAGCAACCAGCCCTCCACGATCGCGTCGGCCTCGTCGTGCCAGCCCTCCAGCGACACCACCCCGCCGTGGGAGAGCACCACGACGGTACGGCGAGCCGCGGCGGCGGTGGCGCGGATCAGCTCCACCTGCTCGGCGGGCAGGTCAAGGGTGGTCCGGTCGTAGCCCTCCGACTCGTCGGCGTCGGCCAGGCCGGCGAGGACGACGGCCAGGTCGGCGCCCTCGGGGTCGGTGGTGACGGCGCGGTCTCCCGCGAGCTTCCGGATCTCCTCGAGCGGGCTGTCCACGCGGGTGGGGTTGATGTGGGAACTGCCGCCGCCCTGGAACCGCGGCTCGCCGGCGAAGGGACCGACCACCGCGATCGTGCGCACGTCCGGCCCGACGGGCAGCGTGTCACCGTCGTTCTTCAACAGCACGGCGCACTCGGCGGCCAGCTCGCGGGCCAGCGCGTGGTGGGCGCCGGCGTCGAACTCCCCGGGCCTCGGCCGCCAGGTGTCCACCAGGGCGCGCACCCGCGCGACGGCCCGGTCCACGACCGCCTCGTCCAGCTCCCCCGAGCGTACGGCTCGCGCGATCTTGGCGTCGTCGGCGGTGTTGCCTGGCATCTGCAGGTCCAGCCCGGCCTTCAGCGCGGCGACCCGGTCGTCGACCGCGCCCCAGTCGGAGACGACAACGCCGGCGAAGCCCCATTCCTCGCGCAGCACCCGGGTGAGCAGCCAAGGGTGCTGGCTGGCGTACACGCCGTTGACCTTGTTGTAGGCGGCCATGACCGTCGCCGGCCCGGCTTCCTTGACGACGCGTTCGAAGGCGGGCAGGTAGATCTCGCGCAGCGTGCGCTCGTCGATCTCGGCGCTCACCCGCATACGGCGGGTCTCCTGGTTGTTGGCCGCGAAGTGCTTGACCGACGCGCCGACGCCGCCGGCCTGCAGTGCCTTGACGTGGGCGACGGCCAGCACGCCGGTCAGCAGCGGGTCCTCGGAGTAGTACTCGAAGTTGCGCCCGCACAGCGGCGAGCGCTTGATGTTCACCCCCGGCCCCAGGACCACCTGGACGTCCAGCGCGCGCGCCTCGGCGGCCACGGCGGCGGCCAGGCGGCCCGCGACCGAGGGGTCCCAGCTCGAACCGACCGCCACCGCGGGCGGGAAGCAGGTGGCGGGCAGGCTCTGGTGGATGCCCACATGGTCGGCGTCCCCGGCCTGCCGCCGCACGCCGTGCGGACCGTCGCTCAGTACGGCGGAGGGCACGTCGCCGACCGGCTTGGTGCTCCATAAGTCGCGGCCGGAGAGCAGGGACGCCTTGTCTTCCAGGTTCATGCGAGAGCTTCCTTCAGGTCGTCGCGCAGGTCGTCGGAGACGCCGGGGACGAAGCCGGAAAAGGTTAGATCCATGGTCACGTCGTGATATGTCAGACCTGCCCGCCGATGAGTGATCTCAAGCCTTGAAAGTGACTCGGGACCGGGAGAGGGCCTGTGGAGCGGCGTCGAGCGCTTCGCCCGCAACAGCCGCACAGTACGGCTGACTCCGGACCGGCCGGCCTGGTCGGGTCGTTCACCGTCACCGGCATGGGCCGCCGTGTCAGCGGGCGCGTCAGGACGGCGACGGCCCGGTATCAGGGCGGCCGGCGATGGTGGATCCCATCCGGACACCCCGAACTCCAACAGGACCGCGTTCCCCAGCCGGTCCGTTCTTGAACTTCGTGACAGATTCGAAGGAGCACGCCACCATGTCGATCACCCTCACCGACCAGGACACGCACACCCTGCGGACCGCCGCGTGGGGCGCCGTCTCGCTGATGACCGCCGCTGGTGCCGCCGGCTCGCCCCACAAGACGGCCACCGAAGGCTCCATCGCCCTGACCTCCGCGACCGGCCTGGTCGGGCACGTGCTCGCCAAGGCGCCCAAGGGCCTGAGCGCCAAGTCCACCGCCGAACTCGCCGACCAGGTGCTGCCGGCCCTGACGGCGTCCATGAGCCTGCTCCGGCAGCATGCTCCGGCAGAGGCCGACAACTTCCGCCGCACCGTCATCGTCGCCATCGAAGCAACCGCCCATGCCCAGAAGGGCGAGCCCAGCCCCACCATGGCGGAGATGGCCCGCAAGATCACCGAAGCTCTCGACGCCGCCCCGCCCGGCGGCGCGGACAGCGAAGCCGTGGCGAAGGCCGCCGGGCAGGATCGCCCGGAGTTGCAGAAGGTCATCCAGGAGATGGTCGATTCCGGTTTCGTCGGGGTGACGCTGCGCGTGCGCGACGAGCGGGGCGAGTGGGTCGGCAGCGCCGGGGTGGGCGAGCTCGGCGGAACCGAGGAGCCGCCGGCGGACGGGCACTTCCGGATCGGCAGCAACACCAAGACCTTCACCGCGACCGTGGTGCTGCAGCTGGTCGGCGAGGGCAGGCTCGGGCTGGACGACGTGGTGGCCGATCACCTGCCCGAGTTCGGGCTGGACCGGCGGATCACGGTGCGGATGCTGCTGCAGCACACCAGTGGGGTGTTCAACTTCACCGGCGACTACTACCCCGAGTTCGTGCCGGGGGTCGTCTTTCAGGGGCGGGAGTGGGTGGAGGGCCGGTTCCGCACCTACCGGCCAGAAGAGCTGGTCCGGCTGGCGCTGTCCAAGCCGGCGAAGTTCGAGCCGGGCACCGACTGGAGCTACGCCAACACCAACTACGTGCTGGCCCGGCTGCTGGTCGAGAAGGTCACCGTCCGCTCGCTGGGCGAGGAGATGCGACGGCTGATCCTCGGGCCGCTCGGGCTGACCGGCACCGTGGTGCCGGACACCTCGACGGACGTGCCCGAGCCGCACGCCCACGCCTACTACCGGTACGAGGAGGACGGCCAGGAGAAGGTGGCCGACGTCACCCGCCAGAACCCGTCCTGGATCTCCACCGGCGGCGACATGATCTCGACCACCGCCGACCTGGCCACCTTCCTCTCCGCGCTGGTGGGCGGCAGGCTGCTGCCGGCCCCGCTGCTGGCCGAGATGTGCACGCCGGAATCGAAGGCCGGCTACGGCCTGGGGCTGTTCGTCCAGGATGTGCCGGGCGGCGGCAAGGTCATCACCCACAACGGCGGCATCACCGGCCACGCCGGGCTGATGTACAGCACGCCCGACGGCCGCAAGACCCTGACCGCCTCGCTCAACTATGTCGACGACGCCGCCCTGTCCATGGGGGAGCCGTTCCAGAAGGCGACGCAGAGGCTCGTCCAGGAGGTTTTCGGCGGCGGGCAGGCCGGATCGGCTGACGCGACGGCCGAACCGGCTCAGTAGACGAGGGCCCGCCCTCCGCCTGAGCCCCATCCCCTCGACCCCGAATCGCTCGGCGAGCTGTTCGCCTGAGCGCGACACCGAAAGACAAGGAACGCGATCAGCGGGGCGAGTGGGCCGGCAGCGCAGGGGTGCGCAAGCTGGGCGCCGCCGCCAAGCCGCCGACGAACGGGCGGTTCTGGGTGGGCAGCGTCACCAAGACCTTCACCGCGACCCTGGTGCTGCAACTGGTGGCCGAGGGCAAGATCGGCCTGGACTCCCCCGTCGTCGGCTACCTGCCGCAGCTCGGGCTGGACAAGCGGATCACCGTGCGGATGCTACTCCAACACCAACTACACGGTGGCCCTGCTGCTGATCGAGAAGGTCACCGGCCGCTCCTACGCCGAGGAGATGAAGCGGCGGATCCTGCGGCCGCTCGGCCTGACGGCCACCGTGGTGCCGGGCAACCGGACCGAGCTGCCCGGTCCGCACGCCCACGGCTACTACCGCTTCCAGGACGCCGGCCGGCAGAAGACCGTCGACATCTCCCGCCAGAACCTCTCCCTGCTGGCCGGCGCCGGTGACCTGATCTCGACCACCCAGGATCTGGCCACGTTCATCTCCGCGCTGAACAGCGGCAAGCTCCTGCCCGCCCCGCTGCTGGCCGAGATGCGCAAGCCGTATCCGGGTGGGGAGCTCGGCTACGGCTTCGGACTGTTCGTGCAGGACCTGGGCCCGGACTGCGGCACCGTCTACCAGCACAACGGCAGCCCCCCGCACGGCTACGGAGCGCTGATGTACAGCTCGCCCGACGGCAGGAAGACCCTGACCGCCTCGGTGACCTGGGTCGACGAGGCCACCAGGGGCCCGGCGAAGGACTTCCAGAAGCTGGTGAACACGCTCGTCCAGGAGGAGTTCTGCGGCGGGCAGGCCGGGTCGGCCGACGAGGAGCGGTAGGCCGGGCCGCCAGACGGGGCGAATAGGGGCGAAATCAACCGGTGCATGACGGACGCATTACCCCAAGCCGGATAGCGTTTTCGCAGGCCAGAGCTCCGGTTGTGGGGGGTAGGAGCCGATGGCCAGCGGCGGCTGCATTCGGGGGGAGGCAGCGTCCGCGCCATGACGGGGCCGGGCAGCCGGGCTGTAGCTGCCCGGCCCCGTCGCACCCTGCGCCTCCTCGCCGGCTGGGCCGTCCCCCTCGGCCACGCCGGCCCCGCGGACCGGGGCCGCGGCGAGTTCCGCGTCCAGTCCTACAGCGTCTCGGTCACGCCGGCGGCCGAGGGATCGCCTCTCCTGAACGGAGCCGACCTGTACGCCGTGTACCGTCACGGCGGCCGTACCCCCTCATGAGGTGACGGACCAGGGAGACGGTGGCGAGCAGCGCCACGAGCGCGCACACCCCCGCCCATCCGGCCTGGCCGTAGGCGGCCGCCCCGAGCCAGGACCCCGCGCCGCCGCCGACGTACGCGCAGGCCATGTAGGCGGTGGTGAGCCTCCCGCGGGCCTCGGGACGCAGGCCGTAGACGCGGACCTGGTTGGCCACCATCCCGGACTGCATGGCGATGTCGAGCAGCAGAGTTCCGGCCGCGAGTCCCGCCAGGCCCGGCGTCCCGCCGAGAGCGCCGAGCGCGAGCACGGGCGCCGACGCGATGACCCCGATCAGGCAGACGAGGTTGACCGTGTCCGGCCCGCGGCGGTCCACCTGGCGTCCGGCGATCGGCGTGCACAGCATGGTCGCCGCGTTGACCAGGGCCAGCACGCCGGCCGCCGACGCGCCCAGGCCGTAGTCCGGGCCGGTCAGCAGGAGGGTGACGCCGGTCCAGACGGCCGAGAAGCCGGCGAAGACCGTGGCCTGGTAGAGGCAGGAGCGGCGCAGCTCCGGCTCGGTACGCAGCAGGCGGAGCGGCTCGGCCAGCAGCGCCGGATACCGCTGCGTCGACGGAGGGACGGTCGCGGGCAGCGCGCGGTACAGGAGGAGCGCCATGGTCAGGACGAGTGCCGCGGCGACGAGGTACGGCGCGCGCCAGCCCAGCCACTGGGCGAGAGCCCCACCGAACGCGCGCGACAGGAGCATGCCGCCGAGCGCCCCGGAGAGCAGCATGCCGCTGATCAACCCGCGGCGGTCCTCGCTCACCAGCCCGGCCGCCATCGGGCCGATGATCGGCGCGACCACGGTCGTGACGCCGACGAACACGCCGGCGACGAGCAGCGCCTCCAGCGTGGGCGCGCTGCCCGCGGCCAGGAGCCCCAGGCCGGTGAGGACCAGGAGGCCGACGATCAACCGGCGGTGCGGGACCCGGTCGCTGAGCGGCACCAGCAGGACGATCCCGGCCGCGTAACCGAACTGCGTCGCGGTCACCACCCGCGCCGCCACTTCGGGAGCGACGTTCAGGTCAGCCGCCACCGCGGGGCCGACGACCTGGGGGAAGTAGACGTTGCCGACCGCCGCTCCGCAGGCGAGGGCCAGCAGCAGGATCAGGGCCATGCTCAGTCCACCGGCCCGCCGGCGACGGTGTCCCCCTGCTGCGTCGCCGGCTCCCCCAGGCCGGCCCGCGGGCCCATCCCGGCGTTGTCGACCGGCACCGCCGGCGGCTCGGCGGGGACGCGGGTGACGGCGTCGGTGACCGCGGCCTCGTCGGCGCGTGCCGGCCGCCTGGCCACCGCGGCGCCGATGCCGCGTGCCGCCCCGGTCACGATCGCGGTGCGGTGTCCGTGAGTCGCAGGTGTCATGCCGCAAGCCCAGCGCCTCGGCGTCGCGCCGCCAATTGATGTAGCGTACAGCTAAATGATCAGCTACGAGCTCGGCGTCGAGGACCTCGCCGACACCCGCTTCGCGATCTCGCCCCTGTGCGAGACGGTCTTCAGCCTGCGGGTCCTCCGTGACCCCGGCCTGCACGCGCTGCACCTGCCGTGGCGCAGGGCGACGCTCGGCAAGCTCGACCCGGCCGATGTCGCTCCGCTGCTGTCCCTGGTCGGGGAGAAGCTCGCCCTTCCGGACTTCCTGACCCCCCGGCCGGCGACCTTCGCTCCGGCGTTCGACGAGGAACTGTCCCTCGTCCGGCGGACGGTCCCGGAACTGGTCCGCCGCGACCTGCGGGCCGCGCTCGTCCTCGGGCCGGCCCCCACGGACGACGCCTCCGCCGTCAGGTTCCGCGACGCGGCCTGCGAACTGCTGCGGCGCTACTGGGAGCTGGCCATCGAACCGGTCTGGCCCCGGATGCGGCTGGTGCTGGAAGCCGACATGACCTACCGGGCGCGGCGGCTGGCCGTGGGCGGCGCGCGCCTGCTGTTCGCCGACATGCATCCGAACCTGCGCTGGCACGAAGGGGTGCTGTCCATCTCCAAGATGATCGGCCGGCACCATGTCGCGGCGTCCGGCCGGGGACTGCTGCTGATGCCGTCGGTGTTCGCCCACAAGCCCGCCCCACCGGTCAGCCCCGAGGAACCGCCGAGCCTGGTGTATCCCAGCCGCGCCGTGGCCACGCTGTGGACGCCGCCGCCGGCTCCGGACGCGGCCGCCCTGACCGCGCTGCTCGGCGCGCCCCGGACCAGGTTGCTCCATCTGCTCGATGAGCCGCTGCCGACGATCGAGCTCGCCCGCCGCCTTCGCGTCACCCCCAGTGCCGTCTCCCAGCACCTGCGCGTCCTGCACGCCACGGGCCTGGCCGCCCGGGCCCGCGACGGGCGGCAGGTCCTGTACCGCCGCACCCCGCTCGGCGACCAGCTCGTCGCGCGGCATGACGGTGTGGCCGGCGGTCCCGTCGCCTCTCGGGGACGAGTCTGATCGTCACCGGTCAGGCGGCCGTCGCTCTCCTCACGGTCATGGCCGGATGAGGACCTTCAGCGCGTGCGGTCGTTCATCGCGCGGTAGCCGTCCGGCACCTGGTCCAGGCTGACGGTGTCGCCGTCGCGGGCCACGGCGAACGCCGTCCGGATGGCCTGGGGACCGTCTGCCGCGTCTCAGCCCTGCTTGGGGCGGGCGCGGACGTGCACGCGCTCCCCCTGCGGACCGAACAGGCTGAGCACCTCGGCGGGCTCCGGGCCGGGGTTGGAGAGACAGTGCGGGAGGTGGGTGTCGAACTCGGCGGCCTCCCCCGCCGTCAGCAGGAGGTCGTGCTCGGCGAGCCGCAGCCGCAGCCGGCCCGACAACACGTACAGCCACTCGTAACCCTCGTGCGTCTGCAGCCCGTCGTCGCAGGACGGCGTGCCCGGCGGCAGGATCTGCTTGAACGCCTGGAGGCCGCCCGCGCGGCGGGTCAGCGGCAGGAACGTCACGCCGTGGCGGACGATCGGCTGCGGCCGCACGCGCGGGTCGCCCGTGGCCGGCGCGCCGACCAGGTCGTCCAGCGACACCTGGTACGCCTTGGCCAGCGGCAGCAGCAGCTCCAGCGTGGGCCGTCGCCCACCCGACTCCAGGCGGGACAGCGTGCTCACCGAGACGCCGGTGGTCTCGGCGAGTTGGTTCAGCGTCGTGCCCCGCTGCCTGCGCAGCGCGCGCAACCGGGGCCCGACGGCCGTCAGGACCGCGTCCTCGTCGTTTGCCATATCGGCAACATTACTTGTCGAATTCGCGGTTCGCGCGGCACCTTGGCCGTACACGTGAGCGGTGAAGGGAAGAACATGACAGACGACACGTACGACGTCGTGGTGGTGGGCGGCGGCCCGGCCGGGCTCAGCGGGGCCCTGGCGCTGGCCCGGGCGCGCCGGTCCGTGCTGGTGGTGGACTCCGGCGAGCCGCGCAACGCCCCCGCCGAGCACATGCACAACTACCTGGGCAGGGACGGCACCCCGCCCGGCGACCTGCTGACGGCCGGGCGCGAGGAGGTGACCCGCTACGGCGGCGAGGTCGTCACCGGCCGCGTCGTCAGCGCGGCCCGCCACAGCTCCGAGTCCGGGGCCGGTGCCGGTGCCGGGGCCGGGGCCGGGGCCGAGGCCGGACCCGGGTCCCACGATGATGCCGCGCCCCGCGAGGCCGGGTTCCTGGTGACGCTGGACGGCGGGCGGCGCGTCCGGGCGCGGCGGCTCCTGGTGACCACCGGGCTCACCGACGAGCTGCCCGACGTGCCCGGCCTGGCCGAGCGGTGGGGCCGTGACGTGCTGAGCTGCCCGTACTGCCACGGCTGGGAGGTGCGCGACCGGCGGATCGGCGTCCTCGCCACCGGCCCGGCCGCGCTCCACCTCGCGCACCTGTGGCGGCAGTGGAGCCCCCACGTGATGCTGCTGCCGCACGAGGCCCCCGCGCTCGACGCCGAGGAGGCCGAGGCGCTCGCCGCGCGTGGCGTCGTCGTGGTGGAGGAACCGGTCGCGGCCGTGGAGGTGTCGGACGACCGGCTCACCGGCGTGCGGCTGGTCTCGGGCGAGGTCGTGGAGCTGGACGCCCTGGTCGTCGGGCCTCGGCTCACGGCACGGGCGGAGCTGCTGGAGCCGCTCGGGCTGAAGCCCGTGGAGGTCGAGATGGGCGGGCAGGTCATCGGCGAGCACGTTCCCGCCGACCGCACCGGCGCCACGGCCGAGCCGGGGGTGTGGGTGGCGGGCAACGTGGCCGACCCGGGCGCCCAGGTCCTGACCTCCGCCGCGGCCGGGCTCAGCGCCGGGGCGGCGATCAACGCCGACCTGGTCGCCGAGGACCGCCGCGCCGCCGTCGAAGCGTACCGGCGGAGCGTCAGGACGATGTTCGAGGAGGAGGGCTGGGAGGAGCGCTACCGCGCCCGGCCCGCGATCTGGAGCGGCCGGCCGAACCCGCAGCTCGTGGCGGAGGCCGCCGATCTGGCCCCCGGGCGGGCGCTGGACGTGGGCAGCGGCGAGGGCGCCGACGCGGTGTGGCTCGCCGGACGCGGCTGGCGGGTGACGGGGACCGACATCTCCACCACGGCACTGGAGCGGGCCGCCGCCCACGCGGCCGAGGCAGGCGTCGCCGAGCGGGTCGAGTGGGTCCACGCTGACCTGCGCCGGCACGTGCCCGGCGAGGGGGCGTACGACCTGGTGTCGGCGCAGTTCATGCACCTGCCGGGCGTGGAACGGCGGGAGTTGTTCGCGCGGCTGGCCGCCGCGGTGGCGCCCGGGGGGACGCTGCTGATCGTCGGCCACCACCCGCGTGACCATCGGACCACGGCGCACCGCATGCACTTCCCGGACATGATGTACACGGCCGAGGAGGTGGCCTCGTCGCTGGACCCGGCCGCCTGGGAGGTGGTGACGACCGAGACCCGGCCGCGCGCGACGGTGGACCCGGAGGGACGCGACATCACGATCCACGACGCGGTCATGGTCGCCCGCCGCCGCCCCTGAGCCCCGGCCGTCCGCCACGGCCGGCCAGGCACGGCCCGGGCTCAGCCCGGCGTACCCCTGGACCGCAGGTCGACATCGACACCTGGGGCGGGGCCAGGAAGCCCTGAGGGTACAGAGCGCTTCGGAGCGCTGCGGCCAGGGAGCGCTGCGGCCAGGGAGCGCTGCGGCCAGGGAGCGCTGGGGCTAGGGAGCGCTGCAGGCTAGGGAGCGCTGCGGGCTGGGGAGCGCTGCGGGCTAGGGCGCTCTGAGGCCGCGCAGGACGAGATCCACCAGGGCCGTGAACTCGGCCTCGATGCCAGGGCCGGCCCACTCGCGGGCGTAGGCCGGGTCGTGGAAGCGGCCCGTGGCGTCGAAGACCGCACGGGCCAGCACCTCCGGCGCCGCACCGGCCGGTGCGAAGTCGCCGCGTTCGAGGCCCTCGTGGATGATTCGCGCTAGCTGTCCCGTGAGGTCGGCCCGGTGTCGGTTGACCACCGCGCTGCTCTCCCCCACCAGCACCATGTACGTCGCGAACAGCTCCGGGTCGCCGCCGACCTTGCGGCGTTTGGCGGCGAACAGCTCGGCCAGCCAGCGCCGCAGTCTCGTCTCCGGCGGCTCGGCGCCCGCGGCGATGCCCGACAGGGACGTGGACGTCCGGTCGAGCCAGCGCTGGGTGACGGCCTCACGCAGCGCCGTCTTCGTCCGGAAGTGCCGGTAGACGCTGCCGTGGCTGACGCCGAGCGCGCGGGCCACGTCGACCACGGTCGCCTTGGCGGGGCCGTGGCGGCGCAGCACCTCCTCGGTGGCTTCGAGGATGCGCTCGGGGGTGAGGGCGTCGGTGGTGGCCATGGTGATGACCGTACCGGGTGCGGGCGTCACCGCTCGCTGTCGAGGAGCGTCATCTGCTCCCGCGCGTAGCGCTCGCCCGCCGCCGCGTCGGCCGGGACGGCCCGCTCGATCGCGGCGAGGTCGGACTCCTCCAGCTTGACGTCCAGGGCGCCGAGCGCCTCGGACAGCCGCTCGCGGGTGCGGGCGCCGACCAGCGGCACGATGTCCTCGCCGCGGGCGAGGACCCAGGCGATGGCGATCTGCGCGACCGTGACGCCCTTGTCCGCGGCGATCTCGCGCAGGGCCTCGACGAGGCCGAGGTTGTGGCGCAGGTTGTCGCCCTGGAAGCGGGGCGAGTGGGCGCGGAAGTCGTTGGCGGCCAGCCGCCGGTCCGCCGTGAAGTGGCCGGAGATCAGCCCGCGCGACAGCACGCCGTACGCGGTGATGCCGACGCCCAGCTCGCGCGTGGCGGGCAGGATACGGTCCTCGACGCCGCGGGAGATGAGCGAGTACTCGATCTGCAGGTCGGCGATGGGCGCGGTGGCGGCGGCCCGGCGTACGGTGTCGGCGCCGGCCTCCGACAGGCCGATGTGGCGGACGTACCCGGCCTGGACCAGCTCGGCGATGGCGCCCACGGTCTCCTCGATCGGCACGTCGGGGTCCACGCGGGCGATCCGGTAGACGTCGATGTGGTCGACGCCGAGCCGCTGCAGGGAGTACGCGGCGAAGTTCTTGACCGCGGCCGGGCGGCCGTCCGTGCCGCCCCAGGCGCCGTCCGGTCCGCGCAGCGCGCCGAACTTGACGCTGATGACCGCCTGGTCCCGCAGCCCGGCCGGGGCGGTGCTCAGCGCCTCGCGGATCAGCATCTCGTTGTGGCCCATGCCGTAGAAGTCGCCGGTGTCGAGCAGGGTGACACCGGCGTCGAGGGCGGCGTGGACGGTCGCGATGGACTCGCCGCGGTCGGCGTCGCCGTACAGGGCGGACATGCCCATGCAGCCGAGGCCGAGGGCGGAGACGCGCGGCCCGGTGGATCCCAGTGAACGAGTGAGCATGAGGACTCCTTGGAGGTGTGCTGCCGTCGTCGTGTCTCCTCACTATGGCATGACAGCTGACAGATTTCAATTTTTGTCATCTGTTGACGCAGCGGGGCGGCACAGGGGGCTTCGAGAGGGGTCAGGGCGAGGCGGGAAGTAAGCGGGTCAGACGGAGGGCCGGGGGTGACGTAGAGGGCCGGGGGGGCGCGGACGGGCCGGGGAGGGGACGCGGACGGGCCGGAGGGGACGCGGACGGGCCGGGAGGTCAGGAGGCGGGCCGGGGGTGATGTGGACGGCGAGGGGTCAGGAGGCGGGCGGGGGTGTGGGGCGGCGGTGGAGGAGGCCGAACTTCGCCCACATGGCCTCCGCCGCCTCGATCGAGGCCCCCGTGTGCGCCGCGTCCACCGCGGCGAGCTGCGTGACCAGGGCCTGCGCCACGGCGATGCCCGCGGTCAGCGACGGGAAGAACGCCTCCCCCTCCGCGGGCACCATGACGACCTCCTCCGCCGCGGCCGCGAGAGCCGGGCTCGCCGCGTCGGTCAGCGCGAAGACACGCGTCCCCCGCGAGCGGGCCTCGTGCGCGGCGAGCACGGTGCTCTCGTACAGCCGCCAGAAGCTGATCGCGATGAGCACGTCCCCGGGCCCGAGGGTGGCGACGGTGTTGGCCAGCTCGGAGTCGCCCGCCGTGACGGCGGTGACGGGATAACCCGCCAGGCGGGCGTTGTGCGCGAGCGCCAGCCCCACGGCCGCGTAGCTGCCGTCGGCCACCACGACCGTACGACGGGCGGCGGCGACCGCCTCGGCGATGGTGAGCAGCACCGCCTCGTCCAGCCGGCGGTTGAGCAGGGCGAGGCTGTCGAGGTCGCGGCGGAGCGAGCGGGAGCTGGGCGATCCGGCCCCGGCGTGCTCGGCGGCGACCTGGCCGGCGCTCAGCGACGACAGGTAGCGGGCCCGCAGTTCCTGCTGGAGCGCCGGCCAGCCGGCGAACCCGAGCGCCTGCGCCGTGCGGGTCACGGTGGCCACGTTGACCCCGGCGAGCTGGGCGAGCTCGGCCGCCGAGCCGTACGAGGCGCGGCGCGGCTGCGACATGAGCACGTCGAGCACCGCCGCCGCCTTGGGCCGCAGTCCGCGCTCCGGCACCCGGGCGCGCAGCCACTCGTCGTAGGTGTCGGTGCGGGGCTCCGTCACGTGATCCTCTCCCTCGGCCGGGAGACATGCTACGCGCCCGCAAACATGCAATGACCATTGCATGAGAGGAGATTTGCACTATACGTTGCCAAAAAGCACGAGCCAGAGAAGGTGCCATGACCCTGCTCACCCGCTTGGACCGGCTCCCGCTGAGCCGCCCCCACTACCTCCTGCTGCTCATAGGCGGCCTCGGCTACACCTTCGACGGGATGGACTCGGCGGTGGTGGCGTTCCTGCTGCCGAGCGCGCAGGACGCGTGGGGCCTGGACAACGGCCAGCTCGGCCTCATCGGGTCGGCCACGCCGTTCGGGTTCCTGTTCGGCGCGACCGTGGCCGGGCTGCTCGGCGACCGCATCGGCCGCAAGAAGGTCATGATGTACGCCCTGGCGTTCTACGCGGTGTTCTCCGTGATCGCCGCGGCGGCGCCCAGCTACGAGGTGTTCCTGGTGGCCCGGGTGCTGGCCGGGGCGGGCGCGGGGGCCGAGAGCGCGATCATCGCGCCGTTCCTGTCGGAGTTCGTGCCCGCCCGGCGGCGCGGCTGGTTCATCGGGGCGCTGGCCGGGTTCTTCTCCTTCGGCTTCGTGCTGGCGGCGCTGATCGGCCGGTTCGTGGTGCCGACCATGGACAACGGCTGGCGGATCGCCCAGGTGCTCACCGCGGTGCCGATCGTCATGCTGCTGTGGTGGCGGCGCTCGCTGCCGGAGTCGCCGCGCTTCCTGGTCCAGCAGGGCCGCCACGAGGAGGCGGAGGCGGTGGTGGCCGACCTCGAACGGCGCGTCGAGCGGGCCACCGGCCGGGCGCTCCCGCCGGCGCCCGAGAGCGACGCGCCGCCGGTGTCCGAGACGCCGAAGGTGAACCTGCTCAGCGCGCTGCGCTTCCTGTGGAGCCCGGCCATGGCCCGGCGGACCGCGGTGATCTGGCTGATCTGGTTCGTGATCACGTTCTCGTACTACGGGTTCTTCTCCTGGATCCCGACGCTGCTCGTCCAGCGCGGCATCACCGTCACCAAGAGCTTCGAATTCTCGATCATCATCTACCTGGCGCAGGTCCCCGGGTACTTCTCCGCCGCCTGGCTGTCGGAACGGCTCGACCGCAAGAACACCATCGCCCTCTACCTGGCCGGCTCGGCGATCAGCGCGTTCTGGCTCTCGCAGATGGAGTCCCCGGCCGCGATCACCCTGGCGGGCGCGGTGCTGTCGTTCTTCCTCAACGGGACGTACGCGGGCGTCTACTCCTACACCCCCGAGGTCTTCCCCACCTGGATCCGCGCCACCGGCACCGGCCTGTCCAGCGCGTTCGGCCGCGTGGGCAGCATCCTCGCGCCCACGATCATCGGCCTGTCGGCGGCCGGTCTGGGCTTCGGCGGCGTGTTCGGCCTCACCACCGCCGTCCTCGTGGCCGGGGTCGTCTGCGTCGTCGTCTTCGGGCTCGCCACGGCCGGCCGTTCCCTCGAGGACCTCACCGAACGCGGCGAACCCGCCCGGCAGACCCGGAAGGAGATGACGTCATGACCGGTCTCCAGGGATTCGACGCGCTGGAGGAGGAGGTGCGCCGGGCGGTCGGGGTGCGGCTGTTCACGGTGCTGGCCTGGATCCCCGAGCGGAACGCGCTGCGCCGGGTCCACAGCAGCCACCCCGACGCCTACCCGGTGGGCGGGGAGAAGACCGTCGAGGTCGCCCGCGGCTGGCTCGCCCGGTGCGTCGAGGCGGGGCAGCCGTACCTCGGCCCGGACCGGGCGGCCGTGCGGGAGATCTTCGCCGACCACGAGCTGATCGAGGGACTGGGCTGCGGCTCGGTCGTCAACGTGCCCGTCATGGACGGGGGAAGGGTTCTGGGAGTGCTCAACATCCTCGACGCCGAGGGACGCTACGACGAGGAGTCGGTCGCGGCGGCCGTGTCGCTCGCGCCGCTCGCCGTCCCCGCGCTCCGCGCCGCCACCACGTCCGGCGCGCCCACCGATGGGGGTGCCGCGTGAGCCTGCTGCTGCGTGACGCGCTCATCCTCGACATGGACTCCGGCGAGTACGCCGAGGGCGACCTGCGCTGCGAGGACGGCCGGATCGCCGAGACCGGGCGGGGGCTGCGCGTGCCGGACGGCACCCGGGTCCTCGACGTCGCCGGCGCCCGGGTCGTGCCCGGCCTCATCGACGCGCACGTCCACGTCACCGCCTCCACCGCCGACCTCGGGACGCTGCCGTCCATGTCGCCCTCGTACGTCGCCGCCCACAGCGCCCGCATCATGGGCGGGATGCTCGACCGCGGCTTCACCACGGTCCGCGACGCCTCCGGCGCCGACTACGGCCTGGCCGACGCGCAGGCCGAGGGGCTGGTCCGGGGGCCGCGGCTGCTGTTCTGCGGCCGGGCGCTGAGCCAGACCGGCGGCCACGGCGACCTGCGGGGCCGGGGCCAGAACTCCCGCGACGACCACCCGTGCTGCGCGGGCCTCGGCCGCGTCGCCGACGGCGTGGACGCCGTCCGCGCCGCCGCGCGCGACGAGCTGCGCAAGGGCGCCCACCACATCAAGGTCATGGCCTCCGGCGGCGTCGCCTCCCCCACCGACCGGATCGACTCCACGCAGTACTCCATGGACGAGCTGCGCGCGATCGTCGAGGAGGCCGAGGCCGCCAACCGCTACGTCGCCGCCCACGCCTACACCGCCCGCGCCGTCAACCGGGCCCTGGAGGCCGGGGTGCGCTCGGTGGAGCACGGCAACCTGATCGACGACAGCAGCGTCGAGCTGTTCCTGCGGCACGACGCCTTCCTCGTGCCGACGCTGGTCACGTACTGGGCGCTCAAGGAGGAGGGCAGGGAGTTCGGCCTGCCGGAGGGAAGCTGGCGCAAGGTGGACGAGGTGCTGGACGCGGGGCTGCGGGCGCTGGAGCGCGCCGCCCGCGCCGGGGTGCGGATGGCGTTCGGCACGGACCTGCTGGGCGGCATGCACCGGCACCAGGGCCACGAGTTCCGGCTGCGCGGCGAGACGCAGCGGCCCCTCGACGTGCTGCGGGCCGCCACGACCGGGGCGGCGGAGCTGGTGGGGCTGGCCGGCGAGATCGGCACCCTGTCCGTGGGGGCGCGCGCCGACCTGCTCGTGCTGGACGGCGACCCGCTGCGCGACCTCGGCGTCCTCGCCGAGCCGGACAAGCACCTGCGGCACGTCGTGCAGGACGGCCGGGTCGTCGCCCCCGCCTGACCGGGTCATCGCGCCCGCTGATCTCCGGAGGGGCGGGTCAGCGGGCGGTGAGGAGGTCGGCGACGGTCGCGATGCCCCGGGTGATGGTGTCCTCGCGGAGGTTGCCGAAGCCCAGGACGAGCTCCGCCCGCCCGTGCGGCCCGAGCGGCTCCCGGCCGGACCGGTAGCCGCTCATCCCGTACAGCCCGACCGACCGCTCCCGCGCGGCGGAGACGACCTCCTGCTCCGCCGGCCCCTCCGGCAGGCGGGCCACCGCGTGGAAGCCGGCGGCGAGCCCGCGCAGCTCGACCCCGGGCGCGTGGCGGGCCAGGGCGGTCACCAGCGCGTCGCGGCGGCGGGCGTAGGAGGCGCGCACCCGGCGCAGGTGCCGGTCGTAGCGGCCGGAACGCATGAGCAGGGCGAGGGCGAGCTGGTCCAGCCCCGGGGAGCCGCGGTCGGCGAGGTGCTTCTCGGCGGCCACCGCTTCGACCAGGTGCGGAGGGCACAGGATCCAGCCGAGCCGCAGCGCGGGCGCCAGCGCCTTGCTGACCGTGCCGAGCGCGGCCACGTGCCCCGGGGCCAGCCCCTGCAGGGATCCCACCGGGTCGCGGTCGTAGCGGAACTCGGCGTCGTAGTCGTCCTCGATGATCGTCGCGTCGCGCTCGCGGGCCCACGCGACCAGCGCCTGCCGCCGGGACGGGGCCAGGGCGACGCCGGTCGGGCACTGGTGCGCCGGGGTGAGCACGACCGCGCGGGCGTCCGTGGCGGCGAGGGCCGCGACGTCGAGGCCGTCCTCGTCGACGGGCACGGCGACCGTCTCCATGCCGGCCCGGGCGGCGAGGAGCCGCTGGTCGGAGTCGCCCGGGTCCTCGACGGCGACGCGGCGCACCCCGCGCTCCCCCAGCACGTGCAGGAGCAGGCGGTATCCCTGCGCGAACCCGGAGCAGACCACCAGCCGGTCCGGTTCGGCGGCCGCGCCGCGCACCCGCCCCAGGTACGCGGACAGCACCGCGCGCAGTTCGGCGTCGCCGTACGGGTCGAGGTAGCCGAGCCCCGAGTCCGGCAGGGCCCGCGACGCCTCGCGCAGCGCCCACAGCCAGTCGTCGCGCGGGAAGCTCGCGAGGTCCGGCACGGCGGGGCGGAAGTCGGCGGCGAGCCGTGGCGGTTCCGCGGCGGCGGGCGGCCGGGGCGCGGCCGGCACCGGGGCGCAGGGGGCCACCCTCGTGGCCGAGCCGAGGCGGGTGACCAGGTAACCCTCGGCCTGGAGCTGGGCGAAGCAGTCCACGACCAGCCCGCGCGAGACGCCGAGCCCCTGGGCCAGGGCACGGGAGGAGGGCAGCCGCTCCCCCGCCGCCAGCCGGCCGGCGCGGATGGCCTCGCGCAGCTCCCGTTCCAGCTGGGCGCGCAGCGGCTCGGGGCGGTCGCGGTCGAGGCGCAGCAGCAGGTCCGGGATCGAACCGGTCCACTCGATCGGCATGGAACTGGAGCTTATCCGCGTACCGGTCGGCGGCTTACGGTCGGCTGACCGGGGAAACCCGGCGGGTCCGGGTGGATCAACCGGTCCGGGTGGATCAACCGGTCCGGGTGGATCAACCGGTCCGGGCGGATCGACCGGTCCGGGCGGATCGCCCGGTCCGGCGGTTCCGCGGATCGGGTGGGCGACGTGACGTGAGGTGGTGGCGCGTGAACACGCGTGCGTGGACGGCCTTCGGGGCCGTGTCCCTGCTGTGGGGCATGCCGTACCTGCTGTTGAAGGTGGGCGTGGACGGCGGGGTGCCGCCCGGCTTCCTCGCGTGGGCGCGGGTGGTGCTGGGGGCGGTGACGCTCCTCGCGCTGGTCCCGCGGAAGGCCGTGCGGGAGGCGTTCCGCGGGCGGCTGCGCTGGCTGGCCGCGTTCGCCGTGGCCGAGGTCGTCCTGCCGTTCCCGCTGATCGCGGTGGGCGAGCAGCATGTGTCCTCCTCCCTGGCCGCGACGCTGATCGCGGCGGCGCCGCTGTTCGTGGCGCTGCTCGCGCTGCGCTTCGACGCGAGCGAGCGGGTGGGCGGGCGGCGGCTGGCCGGCCTGCTCGCGGGGCTCGGCGGGGTGGCCGCGCTGGTAGGGGTGGACGTCAGCGGACGTCCGGACGAGTTGCTCGGCGCGGCGGCGATCCTCTGCGCGGCGTTCTGCTACGCCGTCGGCCCGATGATCCTCAAGCGGCGGCTGGCCGACCTGGATCCGCGCGTGTCGATGGCCGCCGTCCTGCTGCTCTCGTCGGCGCTCCTCGCCCCGGCGGCCGCTTTGGACCCGCCGCGGGCGATGCCGTCGGCCCCCGTGATCGTGGCCGTCGTGGTGCTCGGCGTGCTGTGCACGGCGGCGGCCATGGTCTTCTACGGGGTGCTCGTCGCCGAGGCGGGCCCGGGCCGCGCGCTGGTCATCACGTACGTCAACCCGGTCGTGGCGGTGATCCTCGGGATGGCGCTCCTCGGCGAGCGGCCGGGCATCGGTATGGCGGTGGGGTTGCCGCTGATCCTGCTGGGCTCGTGGCTGTCGACGGGCCGGACGAAGCCGCCGGTCACCGTCGCCGCCCGCGATACGTCACGACCTTGTCCCCCGGTGCCGGGTACGCCATGACCAGCAGGCGCTGGATGCCGAGCTTCTCGCCCTTCCACGGGAACCAGGCGAAGTGGACGCGGACGCGGTAGTGCCCCTTGCGGCCGCCGAGCGACAGGTCGGGCAGCGTGATGCCCGCCAGCCCGTCCATCAGCGTCATCTCTCCTGAGGTGTTGAGGTAGCCGGCCTCGACGACCTCGTCCCAGCCCTTGGTCTCCAAGGGCGGGCGCCGGGTGTACGTCTCCAGGGTGACGCAGACGTGGAACTCGGAGGACAGGTAGAGGGACAGATAGCCGGGGGAGCTGGAGACCATACCGCGCGTGGTCTCGGCGCCGGTCTCCTCGCCGCTGAGCTCGTCGATCATCTCCAGGCCCAGCTCGGGCCACACCGGATCCTTGAGGACCGGGACCTTGGCGGGCTTGATGAGGGGCCGGTGGCGCGGGGTCGCGGCGCACTTGCGCCGTTCCTCCGCCTGGCGTTCCTCGATCTCCCGGTCCTCGGCGGCCACCTCGGCCGCCACCACCGCGGCGGCCGCCGGGCAGATGTCGCCGAGCAGGGACTCCAGGTCGGCCGTGCCCAGCTTCTCCATGGTCCGCACCCGGGCCAGCTCGGCCGGGTCGCGGCGGGTGTAGACGCCGCACAGGCGGCGTCCGTGCGCCAGCAGCACCTGGTCGGACGCGGTGGCGCGATAGGCGAGCGTTTCCCCCGTGCGCACCTCGCACAAGAACGCGCGTGTGCCCGTCGGCGGCGGGGGCTTCTCGTGGTCCCAGTCCCAGGGGTCAGGGGGCGCGCAGTCACCGGCCGTGGTGAAGGTACCCCGCTGCTGGTCGGCCGCCGGCACGAAGAACAGCGTCACGGCCGTGGCGAGGACCGTCAGGACGGCGCGGCGGCGCGAGCGGCGCACCGGGGCGGTGCCGTACAGCGCCGCGAGGACGAGGGCGGACGCGGCGAGCGCGAGGCCGAACCACAGCGGCGAGATCCCGACGAGGGGCCATCCGTCCGCCCCACGGGGGAACAGGACCTCCGGGTAGAGCCGCAGGGCGTCGGGGAGCAGTTCCGTGGGGATGGCGTCGGCCCGGGTGGTGGGGTCGTGGGTGACGGCGGAGACGGCGCAGACCACGGCGGCGGACACCAGGATCCACGTCGCGGCGCGCAGCAGGCGGCGGCTTCCGCGCACGACCGCGACCAGGACCAGCACGGCCGGGACGCCGACCCCCACGAGGGCGTCCAGGACGACCCAGGTCACCGACGCCGTGACGCTCCCGAACGCGCGGACGAAGCCCTCGATCACCCCCCGCGGCCCGATGGCCGAGGGCCTGCCCTGAGCGAGGTTGACGACCGCGGGGACCAGCGGGAGGACCACCGCCACGGCCACCAGGGGCCAGGACCGTGACGGCGCCCGCGACGGCACCGCCCGCGGCCGGGACGGCTCCGCGGGCGGCCGAGACGGCTCCGCGGCCGGCCCGGCCAGCTCATGCGCCGAGCGCGCCTCCCACACCAGGCCGAACAGGCCCAGCGCGCCCAGCACCATGAGGACCAGCAGGGTGTAGTCCACGCCGCCGGAGCCGAAGTAGGCGTAGAGGAACCTCGAGGGCAGGAGGATCCCGACTGCTCCCGCGAACACCCCCATCCTCACCGTTGCCCGGCTCCACCGGGGATCCCTGGCCTGGGCCGCCAGGACCACCGCCAGCCACACCAGCCGGATCGGGTCGCGGTACGCGACGACGGCGAGGAACGACGGCGGGGACGCGGGGTCCAGCTGCGAGACGACCTCGTCGACGATCCCCATGGCGACGGACACCATGCCCGCCACCAGCGCGAGGACCCGCCATCCCCGCGGGATCACCCCAGCCAGCACCCGGAACCACAGCCAGACGACGGCCGGTTCGACCAGGGCGCCGAGCAGGTCCAGCCACCCCCGATCCGGAATCGGCAGCCAGTCGAGCACCGAAAGGCCGACGGAGGCGTACAGGGCGGCGCGCAGCCATCCCACCGCTCCTCCCCGGCGCCCGGGCTGCCCGGCCCGCCGGCCACGGAGCACCTGCCACAGAATCCAGCCCCGCAGCAGACCGGCCGCGACCACGACGAGCTTCGCCCACCAGACGGGCGCGATCGAATCGGGGTCCCGCCTCCCCACAACCACCAGCAGCGAGGAGTCGCCGGTGACCAGCGCGACGACGCCGGACGCGATGACCACGACCACGTAGAGAACCGCGAGCAGCGCGGCGATCCTGCCGAAACGATAGCGGCGCAAGGGGGGCTTCCTCGGGGACCGGCCCGACGGGGCGAGCTGACGGGACCGAACGGGTGGTGCCGTGAGCGCGCCTGCGAAGGGGCGCGTGAAGGAGCCCAACCCTAGCGAGCCACCCCGAACATGATCAACTCGGTCAGCCGGGAGCCTGGCGGCTGAGGTGCTCCCACGCCTGGTACAGCTCCGTCCGGGCGCGTTCCATCTGCTGGACGAGGTCGTACGACGCGCCGCCGACGATCAGCCGCCGGGGCGGCTCGGGCAGCGCCGCCAGCTCCAGGATGACGGGGGCGGCCGTGCTCGGCGGGGGCCCGGCGTCGTCGCCCCACATCTCGGCCAGCTCGGCGCGCAGCGGCTCGTACGCGGGCAGCGGCTCGGTGGCCGTCGTGCCGGCCGTGAACAGGCCCGTGTCGTAGCCGCCCATCTGCACGATCGTCACCTTGACGCCGAACGGCTCCAGCTCCATCGCCAGGGCCTCGCTGAACGAGTCGAGCGCCGCCTTGCCGGCCCCGTAGAAGCCGACCGAGGCCATGCCGCCGCTCGTGCCCATCGAGGTGACCTGCAGGACGCGCCCCGAGCCCTGCTTCCGCAGGTACGGGATCACGGCCTGGCTCACCCAGACCGCGCCGAAGAAGTTCACGTCGAGATGGGCCCGGATCTGCTCCTCCGTGGCCTCCTCCACCATCCCGTACAGGAGCCCGCCGGCGTTGTTGACCACGACGTCGAGGCGGCCGAAGGCGCCAACCGCCCGTTCGACCCCCTCGTGGACGGCGGCCCGGTCGGAGACGTCCAGCGGCAGCGGCACCAGCCGGCCCGGATGCCGCCCGGCGAGCTCCGTCAGCGGCTCCACGTGGCGGGCGGCGGCGACGACGCGGTCGCCGGCCTCCAGCGCGGCCTCGGTGAAAGCCCTGCCCAGGCCGCGGGAAGCGCCGGTGATGAACCACACCTTTCCGGTCGTCACGGGCCTCACCTCCTTGTTCTCGCAGTCGTCCTCATGCCCTCATGAGGCGAGACGGTTCGTCTCGTCGCCAGATTCTGCACGACCGGCGGCCCTACGTCAAGACGAACCGTCTCGTCTCGCTTGTGGTACCCTCGCGGACATGTCCGACGACAGGAAGCCCGACCCCACCCGGCGCAGCGAGCGGTCGCGGCACGCCATCCTCGAGGCCGCCCGCACGCTGATCGGCGAGGTGGGCTACGGGAAGGTCTCGATCGAGGCCATCGCCGCGCGTGCCGGCGTGGGCAAGCAGACGATCTACCGCTGGTGGCCGTCCAAGGGCGCGGTCGTCTTCGAGTCGATCCTCGCGCTCAGCGAGGATCCGGGGGGCGAGGGGTTCGCGCTGCCCGACACGGGCGACCTCGAGGCCGACCTGAAGCTCGTCATGCGGGCGACCGCGGCCGAGTTCGCCGACCCGGCCTTCGAGGCGCCGATACGGGCGCTCACCTCGGAGATCGTCAACGATCCCGATCTCGCCGCGCAGTACGAGGAGAGGCTGGCCGGCCCGCTCGACGAGGCCAAGAAGGCGCGGCTGCGCGCGGCGCAGGAGGCGGGCCAGCTCGCCGCCGACGCCGACCTCGACCTGGTGCTCGACGTGCTCTACTCCCCCCTGTACCGGCGCTGGCTGCACCGCTCGGGCCCCCTGACGCCCGAGTACGCCGACGCGCTCGTGGACGTCACGCTCCGGGCGTTCCGCCCTTGAGACCGACGACCTCCGCGATATAGTCTACGCGTAGACAATCTGCGCGCAGATCAAAGGAGTGCGACCATGTGGGCTTTCGAGCACAGCACCGAGACGACCGCCCCCGCCTCGGCGGTGTGGGCGCTGTACGCCGACGTCCCCGGCTGGGTGCGCTGGGACACCGGCCTGGAGCGGGCCGAGCTGCGCGGCCCCTTCGCCGCCGGGTCCGAGATCGTCATGACGCCGCAGGGGCAGGGCGAGGTCCGTGCCCGCATCACCAGGGCCGACGAGAACGAGGCGTTCGCCGACGAGACGCCGTTCGGCGAGGTCACGCTGCGCTTCGCGCACACGCTGGAGCCGGTCTCCGGGGGCACCCGGGTGACGCACCGCGTGGAGGTGACGGGTCCCGGAGCCGAGCAGATCGGCCCGGCCGTCGCCGCCGACCTGCCCGACGCGGTGGCCGCCCTGGTCAAGCTCGCGGAGACGGCGTGAGCCTCACGCCGGACGACAGCCCCGGGTTCCTGCTGTGGCGGACCACGCTGCGCTGGCAGCGGGCCGTCACGGCGGCGCTGGAGCCCTTCGACCTGACGCACGTCCAGTTCGTCCTGCTGGCGTGCGCGTGGTGGCTGAACCGGCAGGGCGGTCTGCCGAACCAGCTCGGCGTGGCCCGGCAGGCCGGCACCGACGTGAAGATGGCCTCCCAGGTGCTGCGCAAGCTGGAGGACAAGGGCCTTCTCGTCCGCGAGACCGACCCGGCCGACAGCCGCGCCAAGCTGCTGCGGGTCACCGAGCGGGGCCGCGAGCTGATCGTGCGGGCCGTGGCCGAGGTGGAGAGCACCGACGCGGCGTTCTTCGCGGCGGCGCCCGACCGGGCCGCGCTCGTCTCGACCCTGCGCGCGCTGGCGGAGGAGGAACGCCGATGACGCTCCCGCGCGGAGCCACCGGGTAAGCGAGGTCCCGGCGCCCGGAGAGGGGCCGTCAGGCGGGGGCGGCGCGGCGTCCCGGAGTGGGGCGTCAGGCGGGCGGGGTCGCGGCGGCGGCGTCCAGGAGGGGGCCCAGCTCGCGCGTCACGGCCGTCAGGGCGCGCACGTCGCGCTCGGCCCGCGCGATGAGGATCGCCCCCTCCAGCGCGCTGATCATCACGGTGGCGAGCGACTCGGCCCGGCCCGCGGGCACGCCCATGTCGGCCAGCGCCCGCGCGACCGGCGCGGTCCAGCGGGCGAACGCGGCCGCCGCGGCCTCCCGGGTGGACCCGGCCGCCTCCGAGCAGTCCACGGTCGCCGCCGCGACGGGACACCCGCCCGCCTCGAACCCCGCGGAGCCGTACTCGTCGATCCACTGCGCGGCCATCGCGGCGAACAGCCGGCTCGGCGACGGCTCCGGCATGCCGGCCAGGAACCGGGCGACGCGGCCGGCGGCGTAGCGGCCCGCCCAGTCCACGGCCTCGTTGACGAGCTGCTCCTTGCCGCCCGGGAAGTAGTGGCGCAACGAACCCCGGGGCGCCCGCGCGTGGGCGGCCACGTCGCGCATCCCGGTGGCGGTGACCCCGTCGCGGCGGATGAGCTGCGCCGCGCTGAACACCATCCGCTCCCGCGGCCCCCGCTCCCCATCCGCCATCCCGGCCTCCCGCCTGACGCACCCATGAGGTCGCGCCGCCCGGCGGCAGCGCTCCGACGTCAGATTACCGCCCCCTCTATGACACTTGGCATAGCGCGTTCTAGTATGACCACTGTCATAGACGGGCTGGTCGCGCGGTCAGGTGGTGGTGCGTCGTGGACGTCGGATTCATCGGTCTCGGGGTCATGGGACAGCCCATGGCGCTCAACCTGGCCCGCGCCGGGACGCCGCTCGTGGTGTGGAACCGCACCGCGTCCCGGGCCGAGCCCCTGCGCGCGGCCGGGGCCGACGTCGCGTCCGGCCCCGGCGAGGTGTTCGGGCGGGCCCGGGTGGTGATCCTCATGCTGGCGGACGAGGCGGCCATGGACGCGGTCCTGGGCCGCGGCACGCCCGCCTTCGCCGCCCGGGTGGCGGGACGCGTCGTCGTCCACATGGGGACGACCTCGCCGGGCTACTCGCGCGACCTGGAGAAGGCCGTCCAGGGGGCCGGGGGCGGCTACGTCGAGGCGCCCGTCTCCGGCTCGCGCGAGCCCGCGGAGGCCGGGCGGCTCGTGGCGATGCTGGGCGGGGAGCCCGCCGGCGTCGAGGAGGTGGCTCCGCTGCTGGCGCCGATGTGCCGGGAGGCGTTCACCTGCGGGCCGGTGCCGGGCGCGCTGCTGACGAAGCTCGCGGTGAACCTGTTCCTCATCACCATGGTCACCGGGCTCACCGAGGCGTACCACTTCGCCGACCGCAACGGCCTGGACCGCGGGCGGTTCCTCGACATCCTGGACGCCGGGCCGATGGCCAGCGCCGTGTCGCGGATGAAGGCGCCCAAGCTGCTGGCCCGCGACTTCGCGGTGCAGGCCGCGGCGGTGGACGTGCTGAAGAACAACCGGCTGATCGCCGAGGCGGCCCGGGCGTCCGGTCTGGCCTCGCCCCTGCTGGACGTCTGCCACGAGCTGTTCGGCGAGACCGTGGAGCTGGGGCACGGCGGTGCGGACATGGTGGCGGTGCTGCACGCCATCGAGGCCCGCACCCGGGCCCGCTGGACCTGAAACCGCTAGACGCGGTCGGAGTCGTCGGGCGGCGCGGCGCGGCCGGCCAGCTCGGCCTCCGCCCACTCGGCCCACTCCTTGCGCATCGCGAAGAAGCGCCGGCCGTACTCCAGCGTCAGCCGTCCGTAGAGCGACAGGTTGTCGTCGCCCCACGTCACCTGCTCCTGGAGCGCGGTCAGGCCGTCGTGCCGCTCCCCCATGATCGCGGCACTGTCGCGCAGGTACGCCCGGTCCTGTCCGGGATCGAGCTGGCCGAGGAAGAACACCTTCAGCAGCATGCCGTCGCGCCGCGCGGGCCGGGGCTCCTCCTCGACCAGCCACCGGCGCAGCTCGTCGCGTCCGGCGTCCGTCGCCCGGTACTCCTTGCGGCCGCGCGGGCCCTCGGCGGCCACCTCGATGAGGCCGTCGGCCGTGAGCTTGGCCAGTTCGCCGTACACCTGGCTCTGGGTCGCCGTCCACACGTTGGCGAGCGAGATCTCGAAGAGCTTCATCAGGTCGTAGCCACTCGCGCCGTCAAGCTCCACGATCAGGCCGAGGACCGCATGCCGCAGACTCATGCCACGAACCCTACCTTCCCGGATTGACATGTCAAAAGTGGAAGGTCTACATTTCGACATGTCAAAGTTGGAATGTCGTCTGGAGGCGGCGTCATGGTGAAGTACTACGGCCGGACCTTTCTCCCCTGGATCGCCCTCGCCATCGTCAGCGATGTCGACGCCCGCGCCGGCGCGATCACCGGCCTGGTCGCCGCGCTCGTCCTGCTCGCCCTCGACCGGCTGCGCTCCGGCATCGCGTGGGACGCGCTGATCCTGGAGACCTCGACCGCCGTCTACATGGCGCTGCTGACCGTGCTCTCGTTCGCCGTTCCCGGCTCCCCCGCGCTGAGCTACGGCGCGTCGCTGGCCATCGCCTGGCTCGCCCTCACCGCGTGGGGCACCCTCGCCGCCGGCCGCCCGTTCACCGCGGGCATCGCGCGCCGCCAGGTCGACGCGCACATCGCCGCCACGGAGCGGTTCCGGCAGGTCAACGTGGTCATCACCAGGGCCTGGGCCGTCGGCTTCACGATCACCGCGATCGCGCTGGCCTGCGTGCAGCACTGGGCGCCGCAGGCCATCGCCGTCCTGGTGGCCTGCAAGGTCGCCGGCTTCACCCTGCCCGCCGTCTTCACCGCGCGTTACACCGCCAGGGCCCGGGAGCGCGCGACCGCCGCGGCGGCGCGGCAGAGCTCGTGAGGTCCGCCGCCGCCCCCGCCGCCCGCCACCCCGCCGTCGAACCGAGCCTGTGAGGAGCATCGAGATGACCGAGGCGAACGGAACCTCCCCCTCCCTGTGGCTGGAGGGCCACCACGGCCCCGTCCCCGACGAGATCGACGCGGCCGGCCTGCCGGTCGAGGGCGCCCTGCCGCCCGAGCTGACCGGCCGCTACTTCCGCAACGGCCCCAACCCGCTGCCGGGCACCCCGTCGGCCCACTGGTTCACCGGGCCCGGCATGGTCCACGGCCTGCGGCTGCGCGACGGCCGCGCGGTGTGGTATCGCAACCGCTGGGTGCGCACCACCGCGTTCACGGACGGCGCCCGGTTCGTGCGCGCCGACGGCACGTTCGACCACGCGGCCGTCCCGGCCAACACCCACGTCGTGCCGCACGCCGGCCGCATCCTCGCGCTGGTCGAGACCGGGTTCCCGTACGAGCTGACCCCCGAGCTGGACACGGTGGGCCCGTGCGACTTCGGCGGGCTGCTGACGGGCGGGATGACCGCCCACCCGAAGGAGGACCCGGTCACCGGGGAGCTGCTGTTCTTCGGGTACGGGCTCGTCCCTCCGTACCTCACCTATCACCGGCTGTCGGCCGGCGGGCGGCTGGTGGAGAGCCGCGAGGTCGAGGTACCCGGCCCGACGATGATGCACGACTTCGCCATCACCGAGAACCACGTCGTGTGGCTGGACCTGCCGGTGGTGTTCGACATGGCCCTGGCGCGGGGGCGCGGGGGCATGCCGTTCCGCTGGGACGACGCCTACGGGGCGCGGCTCGGCGTGATGCCGCGGTCCGGCGGCCCGGTGCGGTGGTTCGGGATCGATCCCTGTTACGTCTTCCACGTGGGCAACGCGTACGAGGACGAGGCCGGGCGGGTGGTCGTGGACGGTGTCCGCTACCGGCCGGAGGAGTTCACCGCGTTCTGGCCGAGCATCGGCGGCCCGGCGAACGAGGCCCCGGGCTCTTCGGCGGCCACGGCCGTCGCGAGCGCCCCGGCGCGGGCGGCGGCCACCGGGAGCTCCCGGCTGCACCGCTGGATCCTGGACCCGGCCTCCGGCGCGGTCAAGGAGGAGCCGCTCGACGACCGGCCCGTGGAGTTCCCCACCCACGACGACGCCCGCACCGGCCGCCCGCACCGCTACCTCTACACAGCCGCGGGCGACGCGATCGTGAAGCACGACCTGCGTTCCGGCTCCTCGGCGGCGCTGGAGCTCGGCCCTGACCTGGTGCCGGGCGAGGCGGTGTTCGTGCCCGCCGAGGGCGCCCGGGGCGAGGACGAGGGCTGGCTGCTGTCGATCGTCACGGACCGCGCCGGGCACGGCTCCGAGCTGCTGGTGCTGGACGCCGCCGACCTGTCGCGCACGGCCTCGGTGCGGCTGCCGCGCCGTGTCCCGGCCGGCTTCCACGGAAGCTGGATCCCCGACGCCGCGTCCTAGCGTCCTTCCGGCCGCGGCGGGCGACGGGCCTCGGTTCGAGGTCAGGCGACGGCCTGGTACGCGGCGGTCCAGAAGTCCTTGATGAGGTTCGGCGTGTCCAGGGAGTCCTGGGCCGTCTGGGTGAGCAGGATGCCGACGAGCCCCTCGGCGGGGTCGGCGTACACGCTGGTGCCGAGGCCGCCGTCCCAGCCGAACTGGCCCGGTGAGGCCAGGTCGCGGCGGTGGGTGCGGACGGCCATGCCGAAGCCGTAGCCGCCGTGGTGGCCGAAGTGGTCGCCGAAGGCGTCCTTCTCCGTCTTCTGCGCGGGCGTGAGCCGGTCACTGGTCATGAGCTCGACCGAGGCGCGCGACAGGACGCGCTCGCCGCCGAACGTGCCCTTGTTGAGCAGCATCCGGTAGAAGGCGTGGTAGTCGTCGGCCGTCGAGACCAGGCCGTCGCCGCCCGCCGCGAACACCGGCGGCCGGCTGTACCTGCCGCCGGCGGCCTCGTCCCACACCGTCAGCCCGCCGGTCGCGGGGTCGTGGGCGTAGCAGACGGGCAGCCGGTGGATCTTGTCCTCGGGCACGTGGAAGCCGGTGTCCTTCATGCCGAGGGGGTCGAGGATCCGCTCGCGCAGGAACGTCTCGAACGGCTGTCCCGACACTCTGGCGATGAGCACGCCGAGCACGTCGGAGCCCGTGTGGTACTGCCACATCTCGCCGGGCTGGCGCAGGAGCGGCAGTTCGCCGAGCCGCTTGATCCACTCGTCGGGCCCGAAGTCCGGCGAGGTGGTGTCGAGACCCAGCTCGCGGATCGCGACCTGGACGGGGTAGGTGTCCGGCGCCGCGAGCACGGCGCCGAAGCCGAAGGTGAAGGTCAGCAGGTCGCGCAGGGTGATCGGCCGGTGGGCCGGCACGGTGTCGTCCAGCGGCGACTCCAGGCTTCTCAGGACCCGCCGGTCGGCCAGCTCGGGCAGCCACGGGTCGACGGGGTCGTCGAGCCGCAGCCGGCACTCCTCGACGAGGACCATCGCGGCGGCGGCCGTGACGGGCTTGGTGGCGGAGGCCATGCGGAAGATCGTGTCCCTGCGCATGGGCTCGTCTCCACCGGCGCTCAGGGTGCCCATGACCTCGACGTGCGTCTCGTCGCCGCGGCCGACCAGGGCGACGAGACCCGGGACCGCCCCGGACTCGACGGGCCGCGCCAGCACCTCGCGCATCCGGCCGAGCCCGGCCGGGGCCAGGCCGCCGGTGGCCGGGCCGGGCTCGCCCTGGGCGGCCCAACCGCCCTTGGAGTCCCAGGTGCCGCTCGTGTCCCAGGTGGTGGTCTTCGGCATGGTGGCCGTCCTCTCGGTTCCCTGCAGTGCGTACGTGCCTCGCTGTTGCGAACACTGTACGCAGACCGGCATGGCGTACGCAACCGGGAACATCGGCGGCGTCAGACGGACCGGTCGCGCAGGGCTCGCAGGCCGGTGAGCATGATCATGAGGCTGTAAGCGAAGTCCTCGTCCGGCGTGATCCCGGCCTCGTGGCGCTCCCGCAGGGCGGCGGCGAGCACGGGGAACGGGAATCCGGCGTCCGCCACCGCGCGCGCCTCCTCCTCGAGGGCGGGCCGCGACTGCTCCTCCAGGGTTCGCCCGACGACGAAGTGGACGAGCGCGCCCGCCGCCCGCGAGGCGTCCGCCAGCCCGAAACCGGCCGCATGCAGCACCTCGGTGACGCGCTCGGCGAACGCGCCCATCGCGACGGCGCGCGTGACGTCGGCACCGGCGGCCACGCGGGCCCCGTCACGGTGAGCGAGCAGGGCGCGCCGCAACGCCCCCAGCGAGCGCTCCAGCCACGTCCACCACGGCTCGCCAGGCCCGGGACGGCCCAGCTCCATGGCCGCGGGGGCGAGCATGACGTCGACGATCTGGTCGAGCAGCGCCCGCTTGTCGGCGAAATGCCAGTACAGCGCCGGCGCCTGGACGCCGAGCGCCGACGCGACCCTGCGCACGGTCAGCCTGTCCAGCCCGTCCTCCTCCAGCAGTCGCAGCGCGGTCCTGGCCGCGGTCTCCTTGTCGATCGGCATCGCCGGCCCGCCTTCCTCTCGTCCACTCCGGCTTGACACCTTAACAAGTTAAAGACATCGTGGCTCTTTAACAAGTTAAGGAGGTACGTCATGGACGCCGACGTGATCGTGGCGGGAGCCGGGCCCGTGGGCCTCTTCCTGGCCGCCGAGCTGCGCCTGGCCGGGGCCCGGCCGCTGGTGCTGGAACGGCTGGCGGAACCGTCGCCGTGGCGCAGATCGCGCGGGATCGGGCCGCTGGCCGCCGAGGCGCTGCGGCGGCGCGGTCTGGGTGAGCGGCTGAGCGCGTACCAGCCGGAGCGCGGAGCCGAGAAGGCGCGGGAGCACGGCAGCGAGAAGGACCACTTCGCCTGGATCCACAAGATCGACCCGACGTTGCAGGAGGAGCCGGGCCGGCGCGGTGTGCTCATCTGGCAGCCCGACCTGGAGGCCGTCCTGGGCGAGTACGCCGCCGGGCTCGGCGTGACCGTACGCCGCGAGCACACCGTCACCGGGCTCTCCCCGGACGAGGACGGCGTCACCGTGACCGTCGCCACGCCCACCGGCGAGCGGCGGCTCCGGGCCGCCTACGTGGCGGGGTGCGACGGCGGGCGCAGCACCGTGCGCAAGCTCGCCGGGTTCGCCTTCCCCGGCACCCCTCCCCTCATGACGGCCCGCCAGGCGCACGCCGAGATCGCCGCCCCCGGCGCGCTGCCGCCCCCGGGCCGCCTGCCGGGCGGCATGCTCCTCCATGGCCCCGGCGGCATCGGCACGTTCGACTTCGCCGACACCCATGAGCGCCACGAGGGGCCGGTCACGGCGGAGGAACTGCGGGCCAGCGTCCGGCGCGTGGCGGGCGTGGACGTGACCATCACCCGGATGGGCGATGCCCTGCGCTTCACCGACCAGGCCCGCCAGGCCGCCACCTACCGCCTGGGCCGGGTGCTGCTGGCGGGCGACGCGGCCCACGTCCACTCCCCCAACGGCGGCCAGGGGCTCAACCTCGGGCTGATGGACGCGGTCAACCTCGGCTGGAAGCTGGCCGCCGAGGCCCTCGGGACCGCCCCTGAGGGGCTGCTCGACACCTACACCGCGGAGCGGCACCCCGCCGGGCATGCCGTGCTGCACAACACGCGGGCGCAGTCGGCGCTCATGCTGCCGGGGCCGCACACGGACGCGCTGCGCGACATCGTCGCGGAGCTGATGGACATCCCGGACGTCAACCGCTATTTCGGCCGGATGCTGTCGGGTCTGCGGACGCGGTACGCGTTCCCGTACGCGACACCGGAGGCGCATCCGCTGACCGGCACGCACTGCCCGGACATCACGCTCTCCCCGGCGGCGGAGCCGGGGCGGGAGGTGCCCCTCAGCCGGCTCACCACCGGCGGCAGGCCCCTGCTGTTCGCCCCGCCGGGGAGTCCGGCGGTCGCCGCGGCGGCCGGCCGGCGGGACCGGGTCATGGTGGTGGAGGTCACGGCCGTGGGCCATCCGGCGCTGAGTGCCGCGCTGGTCCGTCCGGACGGCGCCGTCGCGTGGGCCGGGGGCCCGGGCACGCCGTACGGGAGCGCCCTCCTGGAGGCGGCGCTGCGCACCTGGTTCGGCGCTCCTTCACCGGCGGCGGACACCCCTTCGCACGTGACGGACCTCCCTTCGCAGGTGGCGGGCTGAAGGCGAGCGGGCCGGCCAGGAGCGGAACCCCGGCCGGCCCGCGAGCGTTGGACCCGCCGATGAACGCGACCGAACCGGCCAGGACCGCAACCCGCCGGGAGCGGCTGCGCGCCCACGGCGCCGCGTCCACGTCCCTGGCCCTGATGGGTGACCGGCGGCTGGGTGAGCTGGTGAACACGGCCACCCCGGCCGGCTCCGGCATCGGCGGGGCGTCGGCGCGGCTGGAGATCGAGGGCGTCCCCGTCTTCGTCAAGCGCGTGCCGCTCACGGACCTGGAGCTCCTGCCCGCGAACCGGGGCTCCACGGCCAACCTCTTGGGCCTGCCGCAGCGCGAGAGCAGGACCACCCCGTACCCGCTGGAGGAGATCCGCGGCGTCTGGGCGCGCTGCGGGCTCGGTTGACGGGATTAAGTCACATGGCTTAGACAGGGGGATGTCGGCCCGAAGCGAGGAGACCCTGTGAGCGACGTCGTCCCCGGCCATCCCTTCCGTAACCCCTCCGCGCCGGAGCCGCCGCCCGAGTGGACGGACGTGCGCCGGGTGCTGTCCGGCCCGGCGGCCGAGCCGGCGCCGCGCGAGGTGGTGCCGGTCGGCGGGCTGCGCGAGGTGCCGGTCCGATGGTGAGCACCGGCCCGGGCCGTACGCGAGGCAGACCCGGACGTGGGGCGGGCACGCGCGAGCGGATCCTCGCGGCGGCCGAGCGGCTGTTCGCCGAGCACGGCATCGCGGCGGTGTCCAACCGGCAGATCGGGGAGGCCGCCGGCCAGTCGAACAACTACGCCGTCGGCTACCACTTCGGCACCAAGACGGACCTGGTGCGGGCCGTCCTGCGCCGCCACAACGCCGCCATGGAGGAGCGGCGCGCCCGCATGCTGGAGGCCGTCGGCGATGCCTCGGGGGTGCGGGAGTGGGCGTCGTGCCTGGTGCGGCCCGCCACCGACCATCTGGCCTCCCTGCCCGCCCCGACGTGGTTCGCCCGGTTCCTGGCGCAGGCCGACACGGAGCCGACCATGCGGGCCGTGGTCATCGAGGAGGCGGTCGCCACGCCGTCGCTCGGCCCGATCGCCGAGCACCTGTTCCGGATGGCGCCGGGGGTGCCGGAGGAGGTGCACCGGCAGCGGACCGACATGTGCCGGGTGCTGCTCGTCCACATGCTGGCCGAACGGGAGCGCGCTCTGCACGAGGACCCGGCGGCCGACCCGGTGACCGTGTGGCGGGAGACGGCGGACGCCCTGGTGGACGCGCTGGCGGGTCTGCTGGCGGCCCCGGTCACGCCCTCCCGGGAGTAGGCGCCGGGCTCCGGAGCCCCGGCGGCGTCAGGCCCCCCGCTCCTCGCCCACCAGCAGGTTGACGATCTTGAGGAGCTCGGCGGCGCCGTCCAGCCCGCCCAGGATGACGACCGTCAGGGCGGCCCGTTCCTCGTCGTAGACGGTCTCGACGCGCAGCGGGCCGCCGCCGTCGCGGGGCCGGCTCCCGGCCGCCGCCATGACGGTGTTGGCCAGCCTGATGACCTCCTCGCGCCCGATGCCGTCGACGCGCACGATGGCGGACGTCTCGGCGTGGAGCCCGCCGCGCGCGGGCGCCGGGGCGGGGCGGCCGGTGAACGCCTCCAGGTCCTCGGCGGCGATCCGGTACTGCCGGCCGATGCGGGTGGCCTTGAGCCGGCCGTCGCGGACGTAGCCGCGCACGGTCTTGACGTGCAGACCGAGCAGCTCGGCCACGCGGTCCACCGAGTAGTAACGCTCCGCCACGCTCACACCTTCCCTTCGGCTCCCGAACGCCCCCCAACCTATCGCCCAGGAGGGAGTCTTAGCGCATGTACGCTGCTGCGCACACTGTGCGCTAGGGTGGGCCGGGAAAGGAGGCCCCATGCCGACCGACAAACCGGCCGTCCCCTCCGTGTGGGCACGGCAGCGGCACAAGCGGGAGCAGCCGCCCCTCAGCCAGGACCGGATCGTCGCCGAGGCCGTCCGCCTGCTCGACGAGGAGGGCATCGAGGCGCTCAGCATGCGCAGTCTCGGCAACCGGCTGGGCGCCGGCGCCACCTCCCTCTACCGGCACGTCGCCAACAAGGACGAGCTGATCGAGCTGGTGGTGGACGAGGTGTACGGCGAGCTGGAGGTGCCCGAACCCGGGGGCTCCGAGGCGCCGGACGGCTGGCGGGAGTCCGTCGCCGCGTCCGCGGGCGGTCTGCGGGCGATGATCCTGCGCCACCCGTGGGTCGCCTCGGTGCTCGGCCAGGTCGGCCTGGCCCGGCTCGGCCCCAACCTGACGCGGCAGTCCGAGCGCATGCTCGCCCTGTTCCACCGCGCCGGCTTCCCCTCGGACGAGGCCGACCGGGCCATGAACACCGTCATCGCGTACGTCGTCGGCATGACCGTCAGCGAGGCGGCGTACCTGTCGATGCTGGCCCGCAGCGGGCAGAGCGAGCAGGAGCTGATGGAGGGGCTGCGGCGGGTCGCCGAGGAGACGGTGCGTGACCTGCCGCTGCTGCGCGAGGGGTACGAGAGGCGGGGCGGCGAGGATCCGTCGCGGCTGCGCGACGAGAGCTTCGCCTACGGCCTGGAGCGCTTCCTCGACGGGCTCCAGGCGCGCCTGGAGAGCCTGGGCTCGTAGTCACGCGGGAGGCTCAGGCCGTCTCCAGCGGCAGGCCCGCTCCGGCCCAGTCCTCGATCCCGCCGGCGTACAGGCGCACGTTCCGGTACCCGAGCCGCTCCAGCTCGGCGACGAGGGCGGGTCCGCGTTCGCAGGCGGTGTCGGTGGAGTAGGCGACGATCGCCGCGGACCGGTCCGGCAGCACCTCGCCGGCCGTCCTCTCGGCGTCCTCGGCGGTGAGGTTGAGGGCGCCGGGCAGGTGCCTGCGCCGGTACGGCGCCGCGGGCAGGGCGTCGACCACGGTGACCGCCTTCGCCTCGATCGCCGCGCGCAGCTCGTCGCGGGAGATCCGCCCGCCCGGGCGGGCGAAGGGCGGCGGCGCGGACGGATCCTGGAGCGGGCCACTGAGCTGGATGTTGGCGATCACCCATCCGTCGCCTCGCCGGACGGCGACGAGGGTCAGCCGGAACGCGTGGTCGACGTCGTGTCCCCTGACGCTGGTGCGCTGCTCCTGGATCCCGCCCACGATCGCGGTGTCGCCGTACAGGCGGACGCTCGGCTCCAGGATCTCGAAGTGGTGGTTCTTCAGGTCGCCGCGGTGACGGCCGGCCCACTGCCCCTTGTCGAGGACGAAGCCGACGGGGCCGATGCCGGCGAAGTCCGCGCTGAGGAGGCCGTCGAAGGCGTCGGCGTCGCCGTCGAGCTCGGCCCGGGCCCAGCGGTGTACGACGTCGAGCACCTGGCGCTCGCTGTTCATGGTGATCCGTCCCTTCGGAGGGGGTTAAACGGGGAAAGATTCCCCGCTTAACAGTGACATGGGTAGGGTGGCCACACAAGACAAAGCGGGGGAATTTCCCCCGCTTCGTGGTCTATGCTGGCCGTCACGACACGAGAGGGGACGAGGTGGAGGCCAGACCCATGCGGGCCGACGCGCGGCGCAACCTGGAGCAGATCCTGCTCGCCGCGCGGGACATGATCGCCGAGCGCGGGCCCGACGTTCCGCTCGACGACATCGCCCGCCGCGCGAAGGTCGGCAGCGCCACGCTGTACCGCCGCTTCCCCGACCGCGACTCCCTGCTGCGCGCGGTCGCTCTCGACGCGCTCACCAGGACCGCGGCGGCGGCCACGGCGGCGGCCGAGCAGGAGGACGACCCGTTCGAGGCGCTCGCGCGCTACCTGCGCGAGGCGCTGGAGCTGCGGGTCTCCGCCGTGCTGCCCGCCATGATCGACGTGGTGGACCTGGCCGCCGACCCCGAGCTGTCGGCCGCGCGCGAGGTGTCCGCCCGCCTCGTACGGCGCCTGGTGGACGACGCCCGCGCCGCCGGTGCCCTGCCCGAGGACGTGACCTTCATGGACGTCGGGACGATGCTGGTGCGCATCGCCCGCCCCCTCCCCGGACCGCTCGACGCGGACGAGAAGCACGCCTTCGCCCGGCGGCACCTGGAGTTGTTCATCCGCGGGCTCCGGGCGACCGGCGGTGCCCGGCACCCCCGACCGTCGGGCACCATGGACAGGTGACCGTGAGCGCAGAGGACCGCGGGACGGCGCCGCCCGCCGCCTCGCCCGATCTCGCCGCCTTGTCCGCGCTGGTCGCCGGGGGCGGGGCGGTGGTGCTCAGCGGGGCGGGGCTCTCCACCGAGTCGGGCATCCCCGACTACCGCGGGCCGACCGGCCGGGCCCGGCGCGCCGACCCCATGACGTACCAGCGGTTCGTCGGCAGCGCGGAGGCGCGGCGGCGTTACTGGGCGCGCACCGGTGATCCTCGCGGTGACACCGCTGCTGGTCGCCTCGCAGGCGTGGGTCTGGTGGACCTTCCGCCACCGCGTGACCGGCCCGTCCTACCTG
>NZ_JBFAIA010000059.1:0-44574 GCF_040654455.1 Nonomuraea sp. NPDC050691 | reverse complement strand
GGCCCCCGCCACGCCGAGGGCCAGGAGCTCGCGAAGCGCGCCCTTGACGTCGCCCGCGCCGCGGGCGCGCGCGACGCCGAGGTGGGCGCGCTGCTGATCCTCGCCCTGCACGCCGAGTTGCAGGGCGACACCGACCAGGCCCACGACCTCGTCACCGTGGCGTCCGCCGAGGGCACCGGCGACCTCGCCATGGACCTGCGCGCCCGCTTCCACCACGCCCGCATCCACTACGAGACGGGCTACCTCGCCTACGCGGCCACGGCCGCCGACGAGGGCATCCGGCTGGCGTCCGAGACGGGCCTCACGTGGAGCACCTACGGCACCGACCTGCGCTTCCTGCGTTTCCTCATCCACTACGTCGCGGGGGAGTGGGACCAGGCCGAGGCCGTGGCCGCCTCCTTCGGCGCGCGGGTCGGCACCGCGCCGGAGGCGACCCTGTCGTCGTTCGCCCTGTTCCTGGAGGTGGCGCGCGGGCTGCCCGCCGTGGAGAGCAGGCTCGGGTGGCTGCGGCCGTTCTGGTCCGACGGGCTGGTCGCGTACATGTCGCGCGGGCTCGCCGCCGAGCACGCGCTCTGGCAGGGCGACCCCGAGCTCGCGCTCACCCACGTACGCGCCACGCTCGGCGTGCTGCAGCCCGGCGACCCCGGCTGCCTGCGCATCGCCGCCGTCGGCCTGTGGGCGCTCGGCGACCTCGGCGTCGTGGAGGACGCCGACGAGATGGTCGAGCAGGCCCGTTTCGCGGTCACCTCCGGCCCGATCGGCCAGCGCGGCCCCATGGGCCTGGAGGGGCGCGCGTGGGCGCTGCGCGTCGAGGCCGAGTGGCACCGCGTCCACGGCCGGCTCGACCCGGAGCTGTGGCGGCGGGTGGTGGAGGCGTTCGACTACGGCTTCGTCTACGAGACGGCCCGCGCCCGCTGGCGCCTGGCCGAGGCGCTGCTCGCCGCCGGAGACCGGGAGGCCGCGCAGACCGAGTGGGCGCTGGCCCGCGAGGCCGCCACCACGCTCCGCGCCGCCCCCCTCGAACGAGCCCTGGCCGACTTCGGCAAGCGGGCCCGCTTCACCGCCGTCACCGGGCCCCGCCCGGCGGCCCCGGAGTCAACCAACGGCGGGCTGACGGCACGCGAGCTGGAAGTGCTCCACCTCGTCGCCGAGGGCCTCACGAACAGGGAGATCGCCGAACGGCTGTTCATCGCCCAGAAGACGGTGAGCGTCCACGTCTCCAACATCCTGGGCAAGCTCGACGTCTCGACCCGCACCCAGGCCGCCGCCACGGCCCGCGCCCACGGCCTGCTGACCTAGCTCCTGGCCAGAGCGGCCAGGTCGCGCACCACCTGGATCAGCTCGGCGGGATCGAACGGCTTCGTGAGGTAGGCGTCCACCCCGATGTTCATGCCGCGCCGCTTGTCGTCGTCCTGCGCCCGCGCGGTGATGAGCACCACCTTGATGTGACTCGTCGCCTCATCCGCCCGCAACCGCTCCGCCGTCACCCACCCGTCGAGATGCGGCATCATCACGTCCAGCGTGATCACGTCGGGCATGACGTCGAGCACCCGCTCCAGACAGTCCTGCCCATCGGTGGCGGTCGACACCTCGAACCCCTCCAGGCTCAGATTGACCGCGATGAGCTGACGGATGACCTCGTCATCGTCGACGACCAGCACTCTCCCAAGAACCTCACCCACGGCGGCAAAGCTACCCGTAGTGGCGCGGTCACGTGCGGTTTTCCGGCGATGTGTGATCGGAGGTTTATCGTGGTGCGGAGTGGTCCCCGAGTACTGATAGCCTTGTCACACGTTCGGCCCCCTTAGCTCAGGGGATAGAGCACCGGCCTCCGGAGCCGGGTGCGTAGGTTCGAATCCTACAGGGGGCACAAGATCTGACCGGCGGTTCCGGCCGCTGACCAGGGCGAACGACACAGGAACGGGCGGGTCTCCGATCTCACGGAGCCCCGCCCGTTCTCGTTGACGCTCGCTGGTTGTGGGCCACGACAAAGCTTCCATCCAAGCGTCGAACGGCGAGGCGGCCCCATGCCACCCGTGCTTCCTCAGATGCGATTGAGATCGGAGCAGCTGAGCAGATCAGCCGGATCAACCAGGTGCTGGTGTACGAGGTAGGCCGAGACACCGTTCGCGAGGCCCTGCCTACCTGAGGACCGAGGGAATGATCACCACGGTACGCAAGCGGGGATCAATGGTGGCCGCTGAGCCAACCCGAGAGCCGTACCGCGTCCCTCCCGGGGCCCGAGTGGTCACCGCATGCCTACCCCGGATGAGCGGCGCGATCTTGCCACTCCCGCAGAACTGCGCGAGTTCGGCGGCATGCCCGAGGGGGTACCCGTCTTTGAGATCATCCCTGGGGCACGAAAGCACCGAAAGGTGCTACGCGGCGATTATGTGGAACTCATCATCGAAGGGCCATCGTGAGCCGCGAGGCAACGAAGGGCCTCACTTCTCCGTGCTCACCGACGGCCTCCTGCCGCTCCAGTTCGAGTGGTCTACTCAGTGCAGGACTGTAACTAGAACGTTTCCCCTTCGCTACAGCGATCAAGGGGTAGCATAGCGAGTCTCACGCCTCGCTCTTGCAGCGGTGCCATACCAATACGCCCCCACTCTACCGCAGGAAATCAATGACAGTTGAGTTTCTCTCAGAAATTCGAGACAGCGACATTACCGCACTCCGCGAAAAGGTTTCCAGGCGGAGCTACGGCAAGTATCTTCATCGAATCGCTATAGAGCGATTGCGGGGCTTCGAAAACCAGGAGATATCTTTTGACTTCCCCGTGACGGCATTGGTTGGCCCCAATGGGGGCGGAAAGACGTCAATTCTAGGCGCAGCCGGACTGATCTATAGAGAGGTCGAACCGCGGCGCTTCTTCCTAAAAAGCGGCAAGTACGATACGTCAATGAAGAACTGGCGCGTCGAATACGAAGTGACCGACAAGGATCTCAATCCGCGACTGCCAGTGCGTCGCACTGCCAGCTATACTGAGTCTAAGTGGAATAGGAACGCCGAAGAGCGACGTGTCGTCATTTTCGGTGTTGACCGAACAGTTCCTGCGAGTGAGCGCAAGGCCCTTAGCAAGTTCGCGTCCGGCAAATTCGAAGCGCCATTCGAGATAGATCTACAGCAGGAGATATTGAGGGAGGTAGCTCGGATTCTAGGCAAGGAATTCACTGATTGCCGACGACTGCAGATGGACAGAGAAGGACGCGTTAGTCTCTTCGCCGCCGAAGACAGTAGCGGCCTCAAGTACTCAGAGTTCCATTTTGGAGCTGGCGAGGCCAGTGTAATACGGATCGTCTCCGAGATGGAGCAGGCGCCCGAAAACTCGCTACTACTCATCGAGGAGATTGAAAACGGCCTTCATCCTATAGCAACGCGCAAGCTCGTCGAATACCTAGTGACTATTGCGCGCCGCAAATCGGCTCAAGTCATTTTCACGACGCACTCGAACGATGCGCTTGCTCCGCTGCCATCGCAAGCAATCTGGGCTGCAGTAAACGGACGACTCCTGCAAGGGAAGCTTGACGTTAAGGCTCTCAGGACGCTCGTAGGCCAAGTCGATGCGCGTGCCGCTATCTTCGTCGAGGACTCTTTTGCTGAAAGCATGACGCGTGTCGTTATGCGATACGCTAATGATCTATCGGCGGATGGAATCGAAGTTCACGGCATGGGCGGCTGGGAGCCTGCCATATCTGTACACGTTCAGCATTCCAAGAATCCGTCTGTCGGTTTTCCTTCCATATGTATTCTCGATGGGGATCAGCACGATCGTGCGGATGCGGGCAAGGGAATCTTTGCCTTTCCTGGTGATACCGCTCCAGAAGTCCACGTTATTAGCAGGATCCTAGACGTTCTCGACGCAGAAGCCTCGCGCCTCGCCCTAAGTCTTCAGCTCCCGACCAGTATGCAGGATAGGGTTAAGCAGGTAATCCGAAAGATCAATGCAACCATCCGAGACAGACATCTTTTCTTTCAGCAGGTAGGCGACGAGCTCGACTACACTGCGGCCCAAGTTGTACAGGATGCCTTTCTGGCGATATGGGCTCAACGATTCCCCGAGGAAGTGGAATACATCGCGAGGGGCATTAGGCAGGTTCTAGAGAACCCTTCCTGGAAAAAAAGCGCAGCGCGCCGATCTAGCTGACACTCGATGGCCCGAGTAGAACTCGGGCCGTGCTCACTCGAGGAGCTGGGAAGTTTGGCTCTTGCGGCCCCGAGCACGCTCTACAGCGGGCCCCTCAAAAGTAGATTCGCCGAGTGAGGAATTGCGACGGCTCCAGATATACTCAAGCCACTCGTCTATTTCACGTTCGGAATCGCTGTCGTGTCCCAATGCGACCCTAAAAGCCTCCGCAATGGCGGTGGAATGTGTCTCTGCCACCAAAACGACCTCGCGGGCAAGAAGTTGCGTGACTCCAGCTAACGCCATGCCTCTACCTGTTTGTACTACCGCTTCCTCTCCGTCCGGGCGAGGTTGCAAGTCGATGATCAGGTCCCTCGCACCAAGCCATCGCGATCCAATCCGAACATGAGCAAATTCGCCAACTGCTCGGTTCAAGGCACTAAGCCTGCGCAAACTAGCGGCTTCTAGCCAATCTCTGGGAGTCGTCTTGGGCGATTCTTCCAAGCGCCGGCTAGCGTCTGGCTTTGTGCGCCAAGCACGTATTCGTGCGGTCTGCTCAAGTGCAATGCGCAGCAGCGCCATAGCTCTGTCATCATCTTCCAGCCAAAGCCAAAAGGCACTACGCAGCGCTGTAGCAGCTACTGAGGCAGCATCCCCCAGCGGTGTTCCCTTGGACCACACTGATATAAGACTGCACGCCTCTGTGACCGTCGTCATGCACACCGATCGATCATGGATGGGATCGAAGGTGAATGCAGAACCAAGACGCCGGCGCTCTTCCTCGAAAGCATCAAGAGCTAGCTGTGCTGATTGCGCGCGGTGTGAGACAAACATTACGTCGAGAAGCTCATCGTTGCCAAAGAGCCGTCCTATGGGGCGTTTCCCCTGCCCCACGGCTTCGTATGCCTTTGACGTCGCGATAAGTTCATCTACCAGGTCTTCTTGAAGTCCAGTACTCGGTAGGAGGGGCCAGAGCGTAGGCTCTGCAGTTGCGTGATGTCCAGCGGGGAAACGCGTCGGAAGTGATAGCACGTTTGCTGCAAATTCATGCTGACCTTGTTCGGCAAGGAGTGAAGCGACGCTGGCCTTAAGGTGACTAATGATTAAGGCGAGTGCGTCGGCAAGATATTGCTTCAACGTGGCGAGTTCTGATCCGGGGCACTCGTATGGATCTAGAAGGTCGCAAGACTCCCAATGCGCTACTTTTGTCATATCGCCACGCGCGTGTAGCAGCTCGCTCAGGGCCACATAAATAGCGTGTGCATCAATTGAACGTCTTGTTTCGCCCTCCTGCTCAGAATGGTGCCTGGTATGGGAGCCTTCTTTGGGAAGTGCTGTCGTGGTTATCAAGTATCGTGGATCGTTCTCTTGCGTCCCCAAATCGAGGCGGGTAGCGGCGCGGATCCCGCTGCCAGAAGTAGGGGAGTCCTCGATCGTCGATCCCCGGCGTTCCTTTCCCGAGACCTTGAGGTGAGCCTCTGCCGCCCAAACACGTCCGATGAAGGCGGCAGTGGATTCGCCGGGGTATTGATCGAGGCTGGCATTGAAAGCTAGGTTTCCGGTCCAGCGCTCCAATTGTGTTCTCGTCAGTAGGGCGGCCCCTACATATTGCCCAGCATAAATTAGGCGCGCGATTGAGATGATGCTACTGATACCCCACGCAAGGTGATCGGGCCAAGTGTCGCCGTATGAGATAGGAGGGCGACTCTTATCTGCCCCAAGCTTTCGTAGCCATAGATCGACTACGGGGAGAGGGGCTAGGGTAGAACGAATAAGTTCATGTCCCACATTATTCGGTCGTGCAAGCCTTTCCATGCGCAGGGTGGCGCGAGCTATCAGAATCTTCATGATGGCATCCACGCCTCTGGCGGCTGCGGCCTCGAAGGCTTCAATTGTCGGTGGAACATAGCGCCCACGCCTATTTGCTAGCGCAGCTCTCCTATGCTGGCTGCGCATGTCCACCTTGCTGCCGTTGTTCTGCTGTCTCTTGCGACGACTTGCCCGCCCCATCCTGCACCTTTTGTAAGCGGCTGACGGTCACCTAGATCTTCTCGCAGGGTGACGAGGCACGTCCACGGATTTAATGACAAGGCCGTCAGAGCTCCTCGGACACCAGTTCGTGTGGCCTGGTTACATCGGAGTCCAGTGAGTTGAAGAGCCAGGTAAGGAGCTGTCAGTAGCTTTCGCCTGGCTGGGAACTTTGCCCAATGGGCGCCCGATCAGGTTCTGTGCGGTTGGGGTTTGAGTCATTCCTGCAGTTCAGAGGCTTCGTTTGGCTGGTGCATCACATGGTCTTCTAATCCGGTGCTCACAGCTTCGAACCCATAGGCGTCGAGCTGGACTCTATAGGGATGAGTCGCTGAGACCGCGCTGCAGGCACGTGTTGTTGGTCGTGATGCCATGGGCGAGGAAGCTCTGAGCCGGCGGCGAGAAGCTGCTACGTATGTACAGCCTTGATCGTGGACCCTTTGTGGACCAGAGAAGGGGTTTCCGGGAGAGTGAGGCGTAGTCCCAGGTCATAGAGGTGGGCTATGGCAGGGCGCAACCCCCTCTGGAGCCTGGTGCATAGGTTCGAATCTTACAGGGGCGCACGATCTTGAACGGCGGTCCTGGTCGCTGACCAGGGTGAACACCGGACAAGGGGCGGGCCTCCAGTTTCAGGGGGTCTCGCCTGTTCTCGTTGACGCTCACAGATTGTGGACTACCGGCGCGAAGGTCCCACCGACGAGGCGAACGTCTGACTCCCTTGCCGAGGCAACCTGGCTGGCATATGTGTGAGACATCGCCCGCTGGAGGAAACTTTGGCACCCAACCGATGGCCGACCGGCACCTTCATGCACCGTTTGACGGACGAGCTGCGCTCGGAGCTCCTGGGGCTCGGGACCTTGCGTTCGTTCCCACCCGGGCACGCGCTGATCAGTCAGGGCGATCGCGGCACATCGGTTTGGATCCTATTGGACGCGCTGGTCAAGGTGACCGGGGGCGTTGAGAACGGTGTGGAGGCGACCCTGGCGATTCGGGTGTCGGGTGACATCGTGGGTGATATGGCCGCTATGGATGGGTCGCCGCGGTCAGCGACCGTGACCACCTGCGGGCGGGCTGTCTGTCAACAGGTCAAGGGCCCGGTGTTCCGCTCCTTCGTGGCCCGGCGCCCGGCCGCGGCGCTGGCGCTGACGCAGGTCGTGGCCGAGCGGCTGCGTTGGGCCAATCAACGGCGCCTCGACTTCGCCGGGTATGAGACGAAGGTCTGCCTGGCACGCGTGCTGATCGCGCTGATCTCGCGGCACGGCTGCGCCACGGATGACGGAGTGAGCATAGGTGTCCCGCTCACGAGAGCCGAACTGGGCATGCTGGTGGGCGCCAAGGAGATCACGACGCAGAAGGCGCTGCGCGAACTGGCCGCGGAGGGGGTCATCCGGCGAGGGCACCGCGACGTGGTAGTGAAGGACCTGACAGGACTGACTGCGCTTGCCGACCTCCCGTTCCTCGCTAAGCCATATTTCTAAGGCTTCTCCCGCCGGATGGTGCCTCACGGTAGAGGCCACCCGCTCATTGGAGATGCCATGGTCATGCACGATTACCGCGTCCTGCTCACAGCCGACATCGAGAACTACGGCGGCCGCACTGACGCCCAGCAGCGCACCCTCCAGTCCGGTCTGATCGGCGCCATCGAGACGGCGGCGGACCGCGTTCATCTAAACCGGGAGTCATGGTCGCTCCAGGTGGGAGGTGATTCGCTGACCGCCGTTTTTCCCGCCGAACCGGGCCCTCTCGTCACGATTCCCCTTCTCCTCGACCAGTTCCTGACCGAGCTGGACATGGCCATTGCAGCGCACAACAGCCGGCGCGGCGACCCCACCTGGGCGCGGATGCGCATTCGGCTGGCCATCCACGTTGGACCGCTGCAGCTGGACGGCGCGGCTGGGTGGGCCGGGCAACATGCCGTGCAGCCCGCGAGAATGCGTGATTCGGCACCGATACGGGCCGCGCTCGACACCTTCCGCGACGCCGACCTGGCGCTGATCATCTCGCGGGAGGTGTTCCGCGACTACGTGTCACAGGGACCGGGACGGCCGAGGCCGTCGGAGTTCCTGGAGGTCGCGGTAGCGGAGAAGAGACAGGAATATCCGGCCTACCTGTACGTGCCGCACTTCGACGTCCACGACATGGAAGTTCCGGAGCCCCCGCCATCCAGAAAGAACGATCCGTCACCACCGTCGCCAAGGAGCGGATCGATCACGAACAAGGCCAAGAGAGGCGACATTCTCTTCGCGCAAGGGGACATCAACGTCACTCGGGACTCGGAGCGGAGGAAGAAATGAGCGACTCCCCGCATGAGGAATCGGGCCCTGAAGTCCCGCAGCCGGAAGAACCGCTGATCGAGGACGCCTCGCCCAAGGAGGAGGACGAGACATTTCAGGAACCCGACAACCAGCCAATCCGTCAGGAAATGGCCACCTCCCGGCAGGAGTGGCAGGAACGCCGGCAGAGCTTGGACGACCTGTACGCCGACGAACTGTCCAGCCCTGGCACCCGGGACCTGAGCGGCCGCGTGAGCAACCGCGTCAAGAAGGGAAACCTCTGGTTCGCCCAGGGCGACATCCACGTAGGCCAGGGGCGGCCACAACCGACAGCGACAATCAACGAACTGACGGAAACCGAGATCGCGGACCTACGGCGAACGCTGGTACCGACCCAGTCACAAACCGAAATACGCAGACTGCTCGACAGCCAACGCCTGATCCTGCTCGGTGGAGCGGCAGAGACGGGAAAGGCGACCACGGCCCTGGCGGCGCTGCTCGACTGGGGTGGCAGGGTGAGCTGGATCATGCCGTACGGAGCGAGCACGCCGAACCCCCGCGACTGGAAACTGGAATCGGGGCACGGCTATCTGCTGGACCTGGTCGATACGCCCAATGCCGTCGACAGGGTGACCACGAGTCTCAAGCGTGCCGGTGTCAACGCGGACTACAGGATGATCGTCCTGGTGCCGGAGCACATCCAGTCCTCCATCGCGCCCGTGATCGAACACGACCCACCGTCGAACCGCCGGATCTTCACCAAGCATCTGTCCGTTCAGGCATCGGGCGCACAGCTTGCCGCAGACGATCAGCAGACTCTGGACGAGGAGCTCCGCGTCCTCTCCGCGCCCTGGCAGGTGGTCGAACTGGTCAGGCAGGTGGCCGCCACGATGGAGTCCGGCAGCCCCATCGAGACCATGCTGAACCGGCGATTCCATCGAATGCGCGCGAGGGTGGGCGAGAACCTCGAAAAGCGCAGGCCGACTCTGGGCCGGTGCTTCATGACCAGCATCGCCGTACTTCACGGTCTGCCCGAGGCGGAAATCTCCGGCGCGGCCCTGGCCCTGGCCGAACGGCTCGACGAGAAGTGGCGTCGTGATCATTCGCCGAAATCGGTCCAGCTTTGGGAGAACCTGCCGGCCTGGCTGAAGTACGTGGATGCCGAGGCCACACCCGCCGGGCCCGGCGGCGGGCGAAGCATCAGGCTGAGACGCCCCGAGCTGGCGGCCGTCATGCTGCGTGTGATCTGGGAGGACCAGCCGACCATCCGCGACTCGCTGGTCGACTGGCTGATTTGGCTCGGCAGCGAGGGATCCTGGCATACCAGGATCAAGGTCGGGCACGCGGTCGGAAAGCTCGCTACCTTCGACTTCTCCCTCGTCAACGAACGGTTCCTGGAGGTGTGGAGCCGCTCCCGCCGACCCAGGGACCATCAACTCGCCGCCCTGGCACTGGAAGCCGCCGCCGAGAACCCATCGATGACCCGCCGCGTCCATCTCCATCTCGATTCGATGATCCATGGGAACGACGCGAAGAAAGCGATCGCGATCCGCGCCTACGCCTCGTCCGTCGGCCTCTCCGCACCCGACCAAGCCCTCGCCGCGTTCAGGACCCTGGTCCTGAGCAGGGGTGTCAAGTTCCACCGCGACGTGGCCCAGTCCATCGCCTACCTCTATCGCAGGAACACCGCGCCCACCATCATGAACCATCTCGCTGACTGGGTTCGTGACGGAGGAGCGGTCGGTCGTCGCGGCGCCGCCCTCGCCTTCGGACGACTGGCCGCGCTGCCCGTTTCGAGCCCCGAGCGGCCGCATCCCAGTGACCTCGATCCCCATCCCTCCCTGGTGATGCTCTGGCGCAACGCGCTCAGTTACGAGGAAGAGGGGCGCCTTGTGGTGCCCGAGTCCTGGGACCTGCTGCTGAACGAATGGCTGCGCCATTACGGCGAGCGGCCGACCGTACGGGAGATCACGGACCAGATCTTCAGCCTGATCGATGTGCGGAACGCCGAGCGAGCACTGCTCTACCTCCGGCTCTGGCGGCACCACGGCGAGATCTCCGCCGAACTTCACCATCACCTGCGTCAACTCGTTCACAGGAGCTGATCTCATGCGCAAATGGCTGGCACCCATGCTCTACCGCGTCCAGCTGAACCAGCCCGAGGCCGAACCGCCCATCGACATCGCGCCGTTCGTGCTGTCCTCGCCCGCCAAGGGCGACGCTTACGACTTCTCCGTCACCCTGTTCCGTACCGCGACCTCGGGCGGGAAACGGACCTCAGCTCTGTTCAGTGATGAAGTGCCCGAGGCGGAGGCGGTCCTCCAGCGCGCGTGTCAGGAGGTACGTTCGACCACCCGGCGATTCGAGATCACCGCGCCGGGCGCGGCGGAGCAGGCCACGAACGAGAGACTCCAGGCGAGCTCAGGCTCGATGACAGGTGTCTACCGGTGGGCGGTCAGAGCCGAGGTCAACGTTCCCGAGGAGATACGCCAGCTCAACCGGGCTGCCCACAAAAAGCAGCATGACATCAGAGCCGACGCCGACGCCGCGCTGCTCCAAATCAAGAGCACCGACGAGGTCCGGAAGAAGTGGCAGGACTTTCTCACCACCGTGATGGGAAGCGCCCAGGTGGAGCACGCGATCAAATTGGCTGTCTCCCCGGAGCAACTACCGCAGATCATCGCGGAGCTCGTCGAGCAGCGCCAGCAGGGAGCGCAACAACTGCTCGGCACCGTCGACTCGATCATGCAGAGCTACGAGACGGTGGACATGCTCAACTTCGTCGTCAGCAACGAAACTGTACTCCGCAGGACCCTGGAACTCCTCGGCCTGCCCGTTCCGCCGCTGGAGGACGACACGCTGCTGGTAGGCCGAGCGTGAGGTGCTCGCCGGTGCGACGCCATCCAGCGACCGCGCGGTCACGGCGAAGATCCGGTGAGCACGACGTTGATGAGCGCCGCGCTCACCGTGGCCGCCATTCCACCGAGGAGCAGCCAGAACCCCCAGCGGATAAGGCGATACTTCTGCCCGACGATGTGGCTGACCCGGTACAGCTGATCAGCGACCCGCTCCAGGTCCAGTGTCGAGGACCGCATGAGAGCGTCGGCGACGGTCGCCGGGGAGTCGAGGTGAAGGATGTCGGCGTAGTACATGGCGGCGCCATGAATTTTTCGCCGATCCAACCGCGGATAGACCGCGCCGGCGAGCACCACCGCGGACACCAGAGCTGCCGCCGCCCCAACCCACCACAACCACTCGACGGCGTTCGATAACGCGAAAGGTGACCAGCTTCCCGCGAGGAGGCCGCCAGTGACGGCGCCAAGGCCGATGCCAACGATGCCGAGAAGGACCTGGGCCTTGGTGTCCGCCCTGTTGAGCTCCTCGCGGGACTCTCTGAGCAACTGCGTTCCGTAGGCGCACGCATCGTCCTCGGCTGCCTGCCTTTGGTCTGGAGTGGTTTGGGTGAGGGCGCGCAGGATCTTGTGGAACACGAGGAACCTCCTGGCCGGGGGCGATCACAACGCAGAACATTCCACGACCGCCGTGGGTTGAAGCCCGTGATGTGCTTCGCGCCCGCTGTACCTCAAGTCAACAGAAGGCTCTCTGCATGATCGTGGGCCATCCATGGCTTTGACCGAGTGATATTCGTGAATTCCCTCTGGTCAAGGGCATGTCCACGAGCAAAACCTGCAATGCTCTCCGGAGCCGGGTGCGTAGGTGCGAGTCCTACAGGGGGCACACGGAACAGTGGAACGGGGTCGTCACGGCCCCGTTCCACTGCACTCCGGCCGGTTCGCGATCTGTCATCATCAAGGCCGTTCGTCCACTCCCTCGCCGCCAGGCGCGCCGAGGACGTGAGCTCATGAGCGCGTCCTCCGGCTGTCACGGCCGCTCGGATCGCTATATACGGCGCACGACCCCAGTCTCCGTACTGCTCGTCGCGGGGATCGCGGCGGTCGTCCCGCTCCGCCACATGCGCCATCTGGCGCTCCGGCATGGTGAGGATCTGCCGGCTGCGACGCTGATCCCTTTGGCGGTGGACGGCACGATCGTGGCCGCGTCGATGCCGCTGTTCCTTGCGAGCCGGGATGGCTCACGTGGTGGGTTCTGCTGATGAGCCAGATCCGAACCTCTGCCCAGCGCGGCTCTGCCGGAATCTGCACTGCTGGCTTGGCTGTCAGGCGACGAGTTGCGGTGACCGGGTTCGGGAACCGCTGAGCAGGAGGCCGCCGGCAAGGATGACTGCCGCGGCAGTGGCGCCGTGCACGCCGAAGGCGGTCGCGGGTTCTCCGCCGGAGAGCAGCACGATGAACATGTCGCCGATCGGGGTGAGCGCCGTAGCCAGCATGACCCACCCCAGGACGCGGCGGTTGCCTGTCACCAGGACGGTGAGAATCACCAGGCCGGACGCCAGGTCCCGGGCTCCCTCTCGCCGGCAACCCCCGCGGACGGGCCTTCGCGGCCGCCCGCCGCGCGCATGCGGTTGAGCGCGGTGGCGATCTTGTCCAGGTTGTTGACGAGGTCGGCTCGGATGTCGCCGGTCTCGGTGATCTCGTGATCGGCCTGCAGCCGTGCCACCACCGTGACGGCCAAGTGATCCTTGGTCGGCCAGTGGCGGTACAGCGTGGTCTTGGCCACGCCCGCCTGCTCGGCCACCTCATCGATGGACAGGCCTGCGTAGCCGCGCTCGAAGATCAAGGCGGCGGCGATCCGCAGCACACGCTCGTCCACCTCCGTGTCACGCGGGCGTCCGCGAGGTGTCATCATGTCCTCCCATTCCGATACAGAGGTAGCGAAATAGAAGCTCCAGCCGTCCCGAGAGTTACGCAACACAAGTTTCGTATTCGGATGAGTGGCCGACTGGCGCGACCTGGACTGACTCGCGGCCACCGCCGCACGCTGGGCATCGTCAACCTGATCGCGACGTTGATGCCGCTCGGCGGCGCGTACGCGGTGTTCACCCACGGCGGCACGCTCGTGCAGGCCCTCACCATCCATGTCAGCGCTGCCGTACTCGTGGGCATTTCCGGGCCTACTCGAGCGGCAGGGCGTGCCGTCCGGCGACCCGGCGGATCTTCTCCAGCGGGTACGGCGTCTTCCTGCTCCCACTCTGCAACTCGTGGTAGAAGTCGTTCAGCACGGTGGCCAGCGGGCTGTGCCGCGACAGCAGGGCGGCGACCCCGTCGGGCACGCCGGCCGGCCGCTCTCCCGCCGCCCATTCCCGCACCAGTTCGCGCCGTCCCGGCCAGTCGGCGCCGTGGAAGGCGCCGGCCAGCCAGTTCACCAGGTACGTCAGCGTGTAGGTGCGGTCGAAGGTGAGGTGCCGGCGGTAGAAGGCCTGTTCCTCCTCTGACAGGTCGAACCGGGTCGACACGGCCTGCCCGAAGTCGGTCAGGTAAAAGCGGCGCCCGTCGGTGAGGATGTTCCCGAAATGCGCGTCGAAGTGCAGGAGGCCGCCCGCGTTCATGAAGGACACGGCCTCACGCAGCCTCTGGTCCGCCAGGGCACAGGCGCGGTCGGCGTCGCCCGCGCGCACCCGCTCGTCCAGCCACTGGTGCAGGGTGCAGGGGAAGTACTCCAGGAAGAGCGTCAGGCTCGCCGGAGCCTCTGCCAGCGCCTCGAGGCGGCGGCGCACGCCGGGTGCGCCCTCCCAGAAAGTGACCGTCCGATCGATGTCGGCCAGCACCCCGTACAGCGGGGCGGGCTCGGCGTTGGGCAGCACCCGCCAGTGATACAGCAGCGGGAAGCCGGGGAACCGGCCGGTCAGCACCCACTCGGTGGTCATCGTGTGCGCGGCCAGCTCGCGCCAGGCGCCGAAGCCGGGGGAGCCGATGCCGTACTGGCAGAAGGGCGGCAGCCCGAACAGGTCGGCCGTCGAGTGCGGATGGCGCAGTTCGAGCTCGGTGAGGGGAACGCGTTTGACGAAGACCGAGGTGCCGCCGACCTCGAGCCGCGCGGACGCCCCGCCGATGCCGGTGCCGAGGGGCACCGCCTCGCGCTCCACCAGCTTGGCCAGTTCCCGGTCGTCGTAGCGGGCCGTGATCGTGGAAACGTCACAGTGGGTGGTCAGCCGCGCGTCCATCATCGTGATCACTTTATTGGCCGATGACGGCCGCCCTTGCCTGGCGGCCACCTGGATCGGGGACGTGGTCCCCTTCGGCGGCGGGCTTCAGCGCTCCGAGCGCTGTCGTTGGACACGAAGTCTCTCCAGCGCGGCCGCAACCTCACTGACCTGCTCAGGTCTCCGGGCGCACCACTCGGAGACCTCGTTGAACCATCGATTCCAGACGGAGCCCACGGTGTCGGCGGTGATCTCTTCCTCACCACACACCAGGGCGGTGAGATCACGCACTTCAGGGTCGTACTCGTCCTCAGGAGCCCCCATGCCCAGCAGACCTTCGGGGTCGTACTGATTGATCAGTACGCGGACAGCAGCGGCTACCTGATCATCGCTCATGACTCCAGCATGCCCGGCGCAGCGAGCCGATGCGCCGTCACATCTGGGCCCTCGTTCCATGCCTGACTATGTCGCCTTCGGCCCGGAGACGAGCCGTTTCCTCAGCTCGGCGCCCATCGCGGCCGAGTCGTGGTCGGGCCCGACACCCTCGACGATGATCAACTCGCCCTCCAGGTGGCCCGCTCGCAGCGGCAGGATCGCCTGGTAAGCGGCCGACTCGTACCAGTCCCGCGCGTTCTCCACCGACGGAACTCGAGCATGACGACGCTCCCGGGCCACTGACCCTCGCGGACGTCCACCGGTCCCGCGTGGACGATGAAGCGGCCGGAGAACGGGTCCATCGTCGACTGGATCCTCTCCAGGTACTCCGCCACGTCCGGGTGCAGCTTCTCCGGGTCCCGAAGGTGAGCGATCGCATAGGCGGTCATGGTTCCTCCTTGGATTCATGAATGGGCAGGGCTGATCGGCCCGGCGATGGTGTTCAGGCTCCGGCGGGCATCTTGTCGAGGAAGCCGAGCACCTGGCTGATGCGCCCGTCGTCACCGATCACCGCGACGTCGAAGCCGATGACGATCGGCTCGCCGCCCTCAGGTCCCAGGTGCCAGGTGAACCGCGCGATGTTGTGATGGGCGTCCACGGCGCCGCCGAGGCTGAAGACCAGCCCGCCGAACCGCCCCTGGACCGCCGCGATGGTGGCGTCGAGGCCGTCCCTGCCCTGAACGGAGACCATCGGGTCGGTGTACACCGCCTCCTCGGCGAAGACCTCCGCCAGAACGGCCTGCCGCGCGGCGGCGTCGGTCTCGTTCCACGCGGCGAGGTAGCGCTGGACCAGCTGGTTCATGTCGCTCATGTCTGTCTCCTCAGTGGTCGTGCTCTCTTGTGACCACCACATGAGGAAGACGGGAACGACGGGGAATCTGACGTGCTTAAGTACTTTCGCCCACGCCTTCAGTACGCGGCCAGCCCGCACGCCGATCACCGTGCCCGTCAGACTGTCCGGCCCCCTCGCCGGTCGGCCGTCATCCGCCCGGGAAAAGGAGGCTCTGCAGCGTCGGTGGCAGTGGATACACCCGCTCGGCGGGGAATAGCCGCTGGGCTTTGGTGGCGTGCCCGGTTTGTGTCAGTGCCGCGGCCTTGCGGACCTGGGGGGTGAGGTCGGTGAGGCTGACGATCCACTCGTCGGTGAACGTGCGGATCAGGTTGCGGCCGATGCCGACCTGGATGCTGTAGTGGTTCAGTGCCGCTCCGCGCAACGAGCGTTCCGGGTCCCACTGGACATGTACGGCCGCCTGTGCCAAAACTGCCGGATCCGCGGTCGTGAGCACAGCCTGGGACAGAGCTTCCTCCCAGCCCTGCCGGGTCATCCGTACTGCGAGTACGCGCTCTTGGCCGGGTTTGCGGGCCCAGTTGCTGCGGTGCATGAGCCACGGGAATGAGGGCTTGATCCAGGTCATCCTGTGGAATGAGAACGGCGCAACGAAGCGGCCCGCTCGCAGCGCTGCGTCGGCTATGGCAGGCGCGTATGCCTGGTAGACCACGATCGTGTCAGCGTCGTAGTCTGCGCGGATCTGGTACCGGGGTGCCATGCGCCGCACCCTGCCATCCGGTGCACTCGCATCGCGAGGCATTTTCCCGCCTCCGGCCGGGACCCCGCCGCCCTGCATCCCTCCCACCAGGCTCCGGCGGCCTGACAGGCGGCGGCCCATGATCATGGTCTACGGCTGGAGCACTAAGGAGAACGCACGCTGGACACGTCCTCGCCGTCACATGTGTCACTGCGGGCCTTGATGGCGGCGAGCCGGGCAGACCACTCGCGTTCGGCGATGACGAGGCTGTCCTCCAGCGTCTTGACGAGCGACGTCCGGCTCACCGACGCCACCGTTGGCTCATGCCGGGCCTCGGTGCCCCAGGCGGGACCGCCTCCGTCGCGTACCCGACAGGCGAGGTGCACCCGGTCCCCGTCCGGGAACGCGAACGCTGTCACCTCGTCGGTGCACTCCCCCCACTCCAGGAACACACACCGTGCGAGTGCCGCCTCGGCCCCGGATGAGGTCCCGGTAGTGGCGTCGTCGTACATCCAGCTCTCGGCGATGCGGAAGGACTCAGACGGCGAGGTGAACCCCACCGGCGGCGCAGTCGGCGTGCGAAAGCGACTGAGCTCGTCCTTGAGCTTGTTGACCAGTAGTGGCGGGTAGAACGCGTTGTCCCACGTGTTCACATGGAGCCCGCCGACGAAGACATCGACGCACAGCAGCCCCGGGTCCTGTTCGACATGGAACTCCAACCCGAATCCGGTCCGCGCCCCGAACAACATGGCAACCTCCCCAGCCTGGCACGACACCCATAACCCTGCGCCACCGATCGGCCAACCGGTGACCAGGCAACTTGTGAAGAACGCGCTCCCGGTTCTCAGAAGTCCGCGCGAAACACAAGGCGCAGCTCGGTCCTGCCGGTCGAAGGGGGCGCCGCCTGCTCAGGCTCGCCGCCGGGCGCGGTAGGCGCTGGCCTTGGCGCGGTTCTGGCACGACAGGTCGCAGAAGTGGCGCGAAGTGTTGCGCGTGGTGTCGAAGAACACCAGGTCGCACGCATCGGCTCGGCATCTGCCGAGCCGGGCCGCCTGGCCGACGCCGATGACCATCACCAGGGCGGTGCCGAGGTCCGCTGCCCAGGCGTCGACGAGGGTTGCGTCGGATCGGTGGAAGGCGAGCGTGAGGGGGCCGCCCGGGGCGCCGTGGAGGTTGGGAACGGCGCCGTGCCGGGCCAGGAGGTCGTTGAGTCGCGCCGCGACGTCCGGGGGTGGTTCGCCGTTGCTGAAAGCGGGGGAGAGCTGGGCGGCGATGTCCGTAAGACGGTCGGCATCGGCGGGGGTGAGGCTGGTGGAGGAGGACTGGGAGGCGATCGCGGCGAGGCGGGCGGTGGGAGAGGGCGGGGGCGTGACGGGGCGCCCGTGCGCGGAGGTGACGGTGAGACCGTTCACCAGGACGGCGGCCAGGTCCACCGACCGGGAGACGTAACTGTCTATATCTGGTTGACCAGTGATGCGCACGGAATCTAGAGTCACTGGCTAAGTGTATATAGACAGTGAGGAAATGCATGCTCGCCAGGCACGTGTGGCATCAGCTTGAACCAGTTCATGCGACGATCTCCTTCAGTCCCGCAGCCTTCGAGCGGGCCGCCGGGCTCGGCTACGACATCGGGTCCCGCTGGCCGAGCTACCGGGCGCCACGATGACCCCGGACCGGTGGAGGGGAGAGCGGGCCGACAAGGGTGTGACACCTCACCTGGAACGGCTTGCCGGAGACCAGGCCTTCGCCCGCGCCGACGAACTGGTTGAGATCTACCGCACCGCGTTCAGCGGGCCGCCCTGGAACGAGGACGAGTGTGGAGCAGCCGACTTCGCCCGGCGCCTGACCGGCGACGTGCGCCGTCCGGGCTTCGTCGCGGTGCTGGCCACCTGGGAGGGCAGGCCGGTCGGCTTCGGTACGGTCTGGCAGACCGCGAGCCCCTTCCCCTCCGGCCGCGCCTACGACCGGGTGCGTCGCGCGCTCGGCGCGTCGGCGGAGGCACGCCTCGTCGGAGCCCTGGAGGTCGACGAGCTGGCGGTCAGCCCGCACGCTCGCGGGCAGGGGCTGGCCGGGCGCATCCTCGATCTGCTCTGCGAGGGCGCCACCCGCAGCTGGCTGCTGACCGCGCCGCAGGCAGGCGACGCGATCCGGCTGTATGAGAGAACCGGCTGGCAGCGGCTGACCGGGCCGGAGGCGGATGTCGTCGTCTTCCTGCTGGAGCGCACGTAAGCGAAATACGGCTCGTGCCGCCGGGAGACGCGAGCACCGCTCACGCCGCCCTATAAGGCCATCGGTGCCCTGGGCGGCATCGTGTCTACGCCCGGTCCTTCTGCATGTCATGGGTCTGCGGCGTGATGCCGCGTTGCTTGAGGCGGAACTTCTCGATCTTCTGGGTCGGGGTCTTGGGGAGGGCCGGGAGGAATTCCACGTAGCGGGGGACCATGTGCCTGGCGGTGGCGCGGGCGCAGTGATCGATGAGATCCCCCGCGGTGACGCTCGCGACCTTCAGGCCGAACAGCCGGGCCGCGTTGTCGGCGAACAACGCCTGGAGCGCCGGAGCGGGCAGGCCGGACTGCCGCCACTCGGCCGGCGCGCGGTGTGGATGCATGACCGGCCAGTCGCTGCCGTACAGGATCTGCTCACGCAGCACGTTCGGCATCATCGTGAACAGCGTGTTCCAGCCGGTGCCCGCTCTGGCCACGTACTTGGGGGCCAGCCCGCCGAACTCCAGGTACACCGTGGGATGGCGGCGGGGCGACCGCGCACAGTTCGGTGACCCACGGCCAACCGGCATGGCAGGCGATGAGCTTGAGTTCGGGGAAGTCGCAGGCGACCTGGTCGAGGAGTTCCGGTCGTTCGTGACGCATAGGTGACGCCGGTGTGCAGGGCGACGACCAGGCCGACCTCTTCGGCCCGCGAATACATCGGGTAGAGCGCGCGGTCGTCGATGTCCAGGCCGAAGAAGGCCGGCTGGACGGAGATGCCGAGCAAGCCGGACGCGGCCGCCGCGGCGACCTGCTTGGCCGCCCGGGTCGGCCACAGGGGCTGCAGGTCGACCGCACCGACGCCGCTGAGCCGGCCGGGGTGGTCGGCCAGCAAGGCGAGCAGCGCGTCGTTCAACGCCTGCGCGGACTCACCGCCTTCGGACTCGGCGTGGACGACGGCATGGGCGATCCCCCCATCGTCCATGATCTTCAGTAGGTCTCGCAGGGTGCCCTCATTGATCTTCCTGTCGAGATCGAGCACCCGGTCGTACTGCTCGGCCTGCCTGGCCGGGACCTGGTAGCGGGCCGGGCCCGAAGCTCCTGCGGCAGCCGTACCCGGGCATCGATGATCGTCGTCATGCGAGGGCGCCCTCGTCGGCGTGACGGTCGAGCGGCTTGGAGTCGAGCACGGCGACCCGCAGATCCGTACCGCATTCCGCCGGCGGCACCGGCGGGCAGCCGACGAGCCGGGCCGCGAGATCGGCGAACCGGTCCTGTATCTCGGTCACCGACAGGCGACCTCCGGGGCGGTACCAGTCGGAGACTCCGTTGCACATCTCCAGCAGCGCCATCCGGGTGGTCGACAGATCATCGATCTGGAACTGGCCCGTCCGCTTCCCGCGTTCCAGCACCTGCTGGAACATCGACTCGTAGTCGTCACGTCGCCGTCCTCGATCAGGGCCGGCTGGTCGCCGAGGGTACCGCCGCTGAGCTCAAGCGCCGGGTGCCCGGCGGCCATGTCCGGCTGCGGTTCGCCCACCGGCACGAACTCGACGTCGCGGCACAGGTCCTGCAATCCGGCACACGTTGCGAAATCCGCTGACCCTGCTCAACGCCATCATCATGCCGATCTTCCTGATGTTCCTCATGGTGTACGTGCTCGGTGGCGGATTCAGCGTCGGCACCGACTACGTCGACTACGCGACGCCAGGTCTGATCATCATGACCATCGGTTACGGGATCGGCCCCACCGCGACCGGGGTGAATTCCGATATGACGACCGGATTCATCAACCGGCTTCGCGTCATGGACGTGTCACGGGGCGCGGTGTTGACCGCGCATGTGATCGCGACCATGCTGCGGACCCTGGTGGCCATCACGCTCGTCATCGGGGTCGCGTTCCTGACGGGGTTCAGCCCGTCGGCGACTTTCCCGGAGTGGCTCGACGCGATCGGCATCGTCGTGCTGGCGGTGCCGGCGATCAGCTGGCTGACCATCGCCGCCGGTCTCGCGGCGAAGTCACCGGAGACCGCGGGCATCCTCGGCGTTCCGCTGATGCTGCTTCCCTTCTTGAGCAGCGCGTTCGTGCCGGCCGACAAGATGGGGCCGGGCGTGCGGGAATTCGCGGAGTACCAGCCGTTCACCCCGATCATCGAAACCCTGCGCGGGTTCTTGACCGGCACGCCGTCGACGGGCACGGCCATCACGGCGGCCGCCTGGTGTGCGGGACTCACGCTGATCGGCTACCTGTGGGCGCGTGCGTCGTTCACGAAGCGAGCGTGATCTCGGCCAGCTCCCGCCAGTCCCGCCGCTGCCCGTCGCGGGTCGCCTCGGCGAACACAGGTTCGCCGAGGCGATTCCGCGTCTCCGCGATGATCCTGGAAACGTCCGGCTGCGAACGGTCCGGCGTGCCGCGCACGCTGTCGCTCGCCGCGAGCAGTCGTACGGCCTGCTCGTCCTGTCCCTGGCGCAGCGCGAGATCCGCGAGCCCGATCAGCACGTTGGCGATCGTCGGGGGATGCGTGTGCTCCACGGCCGTGGCCGCGCGGAACGCCTCGGCCCGATACGCGCGGGCCTTCTCGAGATCCTCGCTGAGGTAGCCGTACAGGTCCATGGTCTGGGCACGGACGGAGTCGGCCATGTCCGTGTCGCCCAGCACCGCCCGCACCCTGGCCAGGTGCTCGTGCGCCTGGTCCGGCTCGCCGCGCAGGCGCGCCAGCTGCGCCTTCGAAAGCGCCAGCTCGACGAGAGCGTCCGGCCAGACGATCCGGTCAGCGATCCGCTGCGCTTCCGCCACGGCGGACACGCTGGATGGCTCATCGCCGAGCAGCCAGTACAGCTGAGCCAGCCGCGCCCGCATGCCGACCACGTCCTCGATCGCGCCCACCTCGGTCAGCGCCGTGGCCGCCTCTTCGTAGTGCTCGCACGCGCGTGCGAACTCGCCGCGCATGGCGAGCCGATCGGCCAGGAACGTCAGTGCCAACGAGATCCCCATCCGGTCACCCAGCGTGCGGAACTCGGCGAGGGCGATCTTGGCGTCGACGTCCACGTCGGTCTCGTCACCGCCGAGAATGAACCGGAATCGGCCACGAGTGAGCCTGGCCTGCGCGCGCACCCACGGATCGTCGTCGGCGATGAGCGGCTCGAGCGCGGGCAGGAACTCCGTCGGGCCCCGCAGCGTCGCTTCCAGCAGCCCGGCGAACCCGAGCAGCGGGTGGCGGGACCCGCTGCGCCGGGCGAGCCGGTGCGCCTCCTGGATCCACTCCCGCGCCTGATACTGATCGCCGCTGACCCCCGCGGTCACGAACAACGTCACCATGAGGTACGCCAACGCCCGCACCTCGTCGGGCACCTCACCGGGCACCTCACCGGGCAGCGAGGCGGCCGCGACGCACAACTCGGTGCCCTCGGCCCTGTGCCCGCTGAGGTACCAGTACCAGCCGGCGGCCGCGGCCAGCCGCATCGCCTCCTCAGCCCATCCCTCGGCGATCGCCCCGCGCAGGGCCGCCCCGATGTTGTCGTGCTCGGCCTCGAGCGTGGACAGCCACTCCACCTGCTCGGCCCGGCGCAGGTGCGGGTCGGCCGTCTCGGCCAGCTCGGTGAAGTACGCGAGGTGCGCCCTGCGCGCGGGCTCGGACTCCCCGGCTTCGGCGAGCCGGTGCGCCGCGTACTCCCTGATGGTGTTGAGCATCCGGTAGCGCGGCATGTCCTCGCCGTCGGCGAGCAGCAGGGACTTCTCCATCAACGTGGTCAGCACGTCGAACACCGGCTCTCCGGCGACCTCGTCCCCGCACACCCGCTCGGCCGCCTCCAGGCTCACCCCGCCGGAGAACACCGAGAGCCGCCGCAGCACGCCGCGTTCGGCCTCGGTCAGCAGATCCCAGCTCCAGTCCACGACGGCGCGCAGCGTCTTGTGCCGGGGGAGCACCGTACGGCTGCCGCTGGTCAACAGACGGAACCGGTCATCGAGCCGGCGTGCCAGCTGATCGACGGACATGGTGCGCAGCCGTGCCGCGGCCAGTTCGATCGCCAGCGGCATCCCGTCGAGCGCCCGGCAGATCCGTACCATGGCCGACATGGTGTGCGCGTCGGAGCCGATGTCCTTGCGCACCAGATTCGCGCGGTCCCGCAGCAGCCGCACCGCGGGCGAGGACCCGGCCTCGGCGGGGTCCGCGTCCTTCGCGGGCAGCGCGAGCGGCTCGACCTGCCACAGCACCTCCCCGGTGATACCGAGCGGCTCCCTGCTCGTGGCCAGGATCCGCAGCCTCCGGCACTCGCCCAGAAGCCGATCGGCGAAAGCCGCGGCCGCCTCGATCATGTGCTCGCAGTTGTCGAGGACCAGCAGGATCGCGCGCTCCCGGACCGCCGCGATGAGCCGATCCATCGGGTCCCCGTCCCGCGCACCACCGAGCAACGCCTGGTCACGCAGGCCGATCGCGGTGAGGGCGGCCTGCGCCAGCTCACCGCCCGCCCGCACCGAGGCCAGTTCGACCAGCCACGCCCCGTCCGGCACCTCGGCGAGCATCGTCCGCGCGGTCTCGCCGGCCAACCTGGTCTTGCCGGAGCCGCCCGCCCCCGTCAGCGTGATCAGGCGGTGCTTGACGGCCAGGCCGGCGACCGCGGAGATGTCGTCGTCCTTGCCGACGAAACTCGTCAGCTCGGCGCGCAGGTTCGTCCTGCGGTTCTCCGCCCGCTCGCCCAGCTCGCCACGGAGCAACGCGGTGTGCAGCGCGGAGAGCTCGGCCGACGGATCGGCGCCCAGCTCCTCGGCGAGCCGCTCGCGGGTCCGCTGGTACACGGTCAACGCCTCATTGCCGCGCCCCGCCTCGGCGAGCGCCCGCATCAGGGCCGCCACGAACCCCTCCCGCAGCGGATACGTGGCGACCAGCTCGGTCAGCTCGGAGACCAACTCCGAGCCGCGGCCGAGACGAATGTCCGCATCCACCCGGTCCCCGAGCGCGGCGACGTGGAGGTCGTCCAGACGCGTGACCACGGCGTCGAACGCGTCGCTGTCCTGCAGGGCGATGTCCGCCATGGCCGGACCGCGCCACAACGTCAGGGCCGAGCGCAGCAGATCCGCCCGCGCCGCGGGCTCGGCGGCGCGGGCCTGACCGACGAGCTGTTCGAACCGGCACACGTCCACGGCGTCAGCGGTCAAGGCCAGCCGGTACCCGCCGGAGACCGCCTCGATCACACCGTCCGGCAACACCTTGCGCAGCCGGGACACCAACGCCTGCAAGGCGTTCACCTCGTCCGCGGGCGGCCGAGGCCCCCAGATCCAGTCCACCAGCCTCGCCCGCGAGACGATCCGGCCAGGTTCGAGGGCGAGCGCGGCCAGCAGTGCGCGCAGCCGAATCCCCGGAACCTCGACCACGGCCCCATCGTGGTTCCGGACCACGAACGGTCCGAGCAGTTCGACTCGCATGCCAGTGATTGTGCCGGACCGTGGCGAGGTCCGGCCAACCGCTACCGCGCACACCCCGAGCTTGCCGGCGCTGGTGGGTCTTCCCGCGGCGAGTGCCTCGCCGAGTGCCGCTCGCCGTCACGCGTCCCAGGTGACCGGGAGGCTCTTCACCCCGTAGGTGTCGGCGGTCTCCGGGCGCAGGGCAACCTCTTCAGCGGGTACGGCCAGGCGCAGCGTGGGGAAGCGGTTGATCAGCGCGGGGAACGCGACCCGCATCTCGACGCGGGCGAGTTGCTGACCCAGGCACTGGTGGATGCCGTGGCTGAAGGCCAGGTGGCCGCCGTCCCGCCGGGAGAGGTCGAGTGTGTGGGGGGCGGGGAAGCGTTCGGGGTCGCGGTTGGCGGTGTTGAGGGACAGGATGACCGTCGTACCGGCTGTGATGGTGTGGCCGCCCAGCTCGACGTCCTCCAGCGCGACCCGGTGGAACTGCTTGGCGACGCTCAGGTACCGCAGCAGCTCTTCCACGGCCTGGTCGGTGAGGGCGGGCTCGGCGCGCAGCGCGGCGAGCTGGTCCGGGTTCCGCAGGAGGGCGAAGGTGCCCAGGGCGAGCATGTTGGCTGTGGTGTCGAACCCGGCCGACAGCAGGATCAGGGCCATCCCCTGCAGTTCCTCGTCGGTCAGGTCGCTGAGCACGTCGTCGGTGGGGTGATGGCGGGGATGGGCTTGGCGAACGCCGTCACCAGGTCCGCCGACGGTCCGGCCTTCTCCATCGCGTCCAGGTGCTCGGCGGCGATCTGCTCGACCCGCTCGGTGAGCAGCCGCATCCGGCGGACGGTGAACTTGCCCACCAGCGGTTTGCGGTAGCGGCTGTGCTGCGGCTCGTCCATGAGCAGGAACTCGCCGGGCGGCGCAGGGGGCACCTCGATGTCGCCGTAGTCGACCAGCGGGTGGTGGCGCATGAGCTCCCTGCGCGAGCTGAACCGAGGATCGGCCAGCACCGATCGGACCAGGTCGTAGCCGGTGATCAGCCAGCCCTGGTGCTCGCTGGGGAAGGGGAAGCGGCTGATCGGGCTCTGCTCGCGGGCCTCGATCAGCTCCTTGGGCGGGTCGAAGGGACAGCCGGACTGACGCGCCGTCGGCATCGTCGTGACGGTGTGCTCCATGGTCATTCCTCTCGTCGGCTGTCTTTGCGCGCCTTCCGCAGCCCCGCGGTCGTCAGGGCTGAACCGTTCATGGCGTCCACCACGATCGCCGGCCGCCCTGACACCGGACCGTCGCCGTGCTGACACGGCCGCTGACACGGCACCGCACGTCTGGCACTCGGCGGCCGTCGAGAACTGTGCTCCCTCGGTCATGCGGCGAGTGACGAGGCAGGGTGGTGGCGCGTCGAGACAGCCGCCGGGCGGGTGGCCGGCCGTCCTCCCCCTTTTTCATGATCACAGATTGCCGGTCGTGATCCTGGATATGTCCGGTGTAAGCGTCGAGATCCCATCCCCTCGCGAAAGAGATCGCCGATCATGAACACTCCGCAGGTGCACACTCGCCTCGTCATGCTGGACGACCCCGAGAACTTCCCGCTGGACTTCCACGCCACCGTGACCGGCCGGACTCCCGAAGAGATCCGGCGACGGGCGCTCGAGGAGGCCCGCGGCTTCTACGGCCCCACCCTGGAGAACACCGGCGTTCACATCCTCGGCACCCATGTCGAGCTCGACGCTGACGCCGGCCCGCACGGCGCCTACCGGGCGACCGTGGTGTTCCGGCAGGTGAGCGACTGATCAGGTGAGCGACTGACGGGGGCGGTCGCGCGTTCATGATTGCCGGTGTTGAGCGAGGCGGCGCGGGACCACCGCGCGGCGACGACGGGAACGGACAGGGTGCTGCATGCGCATCGGGCTCGCGGGCGTGGGACGGATAGGCGCCTTCCACGCCAGGACTCTGGCCGCTCTCGACCACGTCGACGAGGTGGTCGTGACGGACGCCGACCCGCAGGCCGCCGAACGCGTCGCCGCCGAGCTCGGGCTCCAGGTGGCTCCGGACGTCGATGCGCTGATCGCCTCGGGCGTCGACGGCTTCGTGATCGCCACCGCCACCCCGGGGCACGCGCCGCTGCTGCGCCGGGCCGTCGCCGCCGGGGTGCCCACCTTCTGCGAGAAGCCCGTGGCGGCCACCCTGAAGGAGACCCTCGAACTGGCCGAGCTCGCCGCGACCTCCGCGGTGCCGGTGCACGTCGGCTTCCAGCGCCGCTTCGACGCCGGATACCGGCGCGCGCGGGCCGCGGTGGCCTCCGGCGAGCTCGGGTTCATCCACACCATCCGGGCCGGCACCCACGACCAGGCACCGCCGCACGCGTCCTACATCCCCACCTCCGGCGGCATCTTCCGGGACTGCAACGTGCACGACTTCGACATCCTGCGCTTCGTCACCGGACGGGAGGTGGCCACCGTCTACGCCACGGGCGCCAACAAGGGCGCGGCCTTCTTCGCCGAGGCCGGCGACGTCGACACCGGCGGCGCCCTGCTGACCCTGGACGACGGCACGATCGTGCTGATCTCCTCGACCCGCTACAACGGCGGCGGCCACGACGTGCGCATGGAGGTCCACGGGGAGAAGGGCACGATCGCCGTCGGCCTGGACCACTCGCTGGCGATGCGCTCGGCGGAGGAGGGCGCCGACTTCCCGCGCGGCCCGCGGAAGTGGTCCTTCATGGAGCGTTTCCTGCCGGCGTACCAGGCCGAGCTGACGGCCTTCACCGAGGTCGCCCGCGGGGAGCGGTCCTCGCCGTGCACGGTCCGCGACGCGTTGGAGGCCTTCCGCGTCGCCGAGGCGTGCGAGCTGTCCCGAGCCGAGCGCAGGCCCGTGGCCCTGTCCGAGATCAAGGGGCGCTCCGTTCTCGGTGGAGGAGGTGCCGGGGGCCCGCAGAGGTAGTTCGTCCTGCGAATTTTCGAGCCTTGGAATGTTACTCTGAGCGCGTGGGAAAGCATGATGAAGGGCAGATCGGAGTGGTGGCCGCGCTGGTGCGGTCCACGTTCCTGGTGAACGCCGTGTACGCCGAGTCGGCCCGGGAGTACGGCATCACCTCGCAGCAGGGGCAGTTGCTGTGCGTGCTGATGGCGCAGTCGTACGGCATGAGTGAGCTGGGTGCGGTGCTGGGGCTGGCCAAGTCCAGCCTCACCGGCCTGGTGGACCGCACCGAGCGCAACGGCCTGGTCCAGCGCAATCCCGATCCGCAGGACTCGCGTGCGGTGCGGATCGCGCTCACCAGGAAGGGCGCCAAGGTCGCGGAGGAGTTCTACGTCGAGGCCTGCAGGCGGATCGAGAACCTGACCACGGGCCTGGCCGACGGGGACCGTGACATGCTCGCCGGCCTGCTCGGCCGCGTGGTGCGGGACAACAAGGTCCCCGTGGTCTTCCTGGAGCCCGGCGAAGGCGCCGGCGTGTGACGCGAGCATGAGAACCGCCCCGCGCGCTGCAGTTCGTGCTACGAACTAATATGGTTCGTAGCACGAACTTAAGCTCTTTCGTTGATCGGGACGTGAAATCATGAGTCGTACAGTGGTGGTCATCGGCGGCGGTTACGGAGGGTCGGCGCTCGCCAAGGCGCTGGACGCCGAGGTCGAGGTGGTCCTCATCGACCCCCGGGACGCGTTCGTCAACACGGCCGGGTCGCTGCGGGCGCTCACCCGGCCCGAGTGGGGGAGCAACATGTTCTTCCCCTACGACCAGTGGCTGACGCGGGGCACGGTGATCCGCGATCGCGCGGTATCCGTGGACCCCGGCGGCGTCACCCTGGTCTCGGGTGAACGCGTCGAGGCCGGTCACCTGGTCCTGGCCACGGGCTCCAGCTATGCCTACCCGGCCAAGCCCGTCGCCGACTCCGCCGACCAGGTCCTGGAGGACCTCCGCCGGACCCGCAAGGAGCTGGCCGGCGCCGAACGGGTGCTGATCCTCGGCGCCGGGCCGGTCGGCCTGGAACTGGCCGGCGAGATCAAGGAGGTCTGGCCGCACAAGCAGGTGACCGTCGTCGACCCGGCCGAGCGGCTGCTGCCCGCGTTCCGGCCGGAACTGCGCCAGGACCTGCACCGCCAGCTCGACGAGCTCGACATCCACCTGCGGCTGGGCGCCGAGCTGACCGCGCCGCCCGCGACCGAGCCCGGCCAGGTCCAGACCTTCACCGTCACCACGACCGGCGGGGAGAAGATCACCGCCGACATCTGGTTCCGCGCCCACGGCGTGCGCACCAACAGCGACTACCTCGCCGACGGCCGGCTCACCCCCCGCACCCCGCAAGGGCAGGTCCCGGTCACCGAGACCCTCAACGTCCGCGGGTACGACCACGTCTACGCGATCGGCGACATCACCGACGTCCCCGAGGCCAAGATGGCCGGGTACGCCATGCAGCACGCCGAGGTGGTGGCGCGCAACATCATCGCCCACCTGCACGGCGAGCGGCCCACGGCCACCTACCAGCCGCTGCCCGACCCCCTGATCCTGCTTCCGCTCGGACCGCGTGGCGGCGTCGGCCAGCTGCCCGGCCCCGACGGGCCGGCCGTCGTCCCGGCGGAGACCGTGTCGGCGTACAAGGGCGCCGACCTGTTCACCGGCCGCTTCACCGAACAGTTCGGCTCCGCCTGACACTCGGTCCGACGGGGACGGACACGCATCACCGGTGATCAGAACCTTCGAAAGGAAAGGCAGAACCTTGTCCGGACACGACGTCATCTTCGGCTTCGGGGCGCACAGCGGCATCCACGAGGCGCCGGAACTGCTGGGCATGGCTCAGCAGGCCGACCGCGACGGGCTCGACCTCTTCTCGCTGTCGGACCACCCCTACATCGGCGGGCGCCTGGACGCCTACGCCGCACTCGGCTTCATCCTCGGGCGGACGCAGCACATCGCCGGCCTCGTCAACGTCACCAACCTGCCGACCCGCCCGGCTCCCATGCTGGCCCGGACGGTGACGTCGTTGTCTGCGCTGTCCGACGGCCGCGTCGTGCTCGGCATGGGCGCCGGCGGGCTGTGGGACCGCATCTCCGACATGGGCGTCCCACGGCTGTCGCCGGGCGATGCCGTGGACGCCTTCGAGGAAGCGATGATCCTGGTCAAGAAGCTGTCGGGCGGCGGCCCGCCGGTCACCTACCAGGGCCGCCACTACCAGGTGCGCCAGATCGAGCCCGCCCCCGTGGCCGCGCCCCCGGTGTGGACGGGATCGAACGGCCCGAAATCCCTGGCCGCCACCGGCAGGGTGGCCGACGGCTGGCTCCCCGGCCACGCGGCGGACTGGCGCAGCGAGCGCTACCGGACCTCGCGGCCGATCATCGACGAGGCGGCGGCCGCCGTGGGCCGGGATCCGCGCGAGATCCGCACGATCTACAACTTCCCCGGCCGCATCACCGAGCGTCCCCTGTCCGCCACCCGCGACCAGGACGGCCGCTGGATCGGCGGCTCCGTCGACCAGTGGGTCGAGGAACTGACCGGGGCCGTGCTGGAGCACGACGCGTCGGGCTTCATCCTCTTCTCCACCGATCATGGCGCCTCGGACCTCGTCACCCTCCGCCGCTGGGCCGAGGAGATCGTCCCGGCGGTCCGCGAAGCGATCTCGAAGAGGAACGGCTGAGGTCGGCCTCTCGTCGCCGGTGACGGCTCGATCGGGACGGGATCGTCCGTGAATCCCCGGAGCCGCCACAGGCGACTCCGAGGTTTGCCCGAGCGGTTCGCTCAACGCTCGAGCGGTTTCACGATCCCTGCCTTACAAGGGCTGGGAATGCGCAATTTCCGTTGTTCAGCAGGCTACCCAGGAGACTTTCGCCTGGCCTTCCAGAGATCCCCACTGGCCCGACTGGTTGCACCCGAACCAGCGCTGCCCGACGAGCGTGTCACCGGCGTAGTAGCTGATGACGGTGAGGAGGTCGCCCCCGGGCGGGGGAGGAGGAATGGCATGAGCCGGGGTCGAGCCGAGGGCGAGCAGACCGGCGGCCAACGCCGCCGCGATGATCCCACGCTTGATTCTCACGAAGGTTCCTCCAGGTCAACGGGTTTTGGACCAGAGCGAACGACGACGCTGTGCACGTGAAACGCCCTCACGATAACCGCATTCGATCAAGGTGTCAGCAACAGTCGTTTTTACTGTGCATCAACAGCGCGGGGGAAATCGGCTTGTGCCGTGCTTGCCGTTCCGCACATTGCCGGGTGTGCGGGAAGGGGTGCCAGGCGGACGGGGCGCGGCCGTCCTCGGGGGCCGCGCCCTCAACCTGTCCGTGGCGTCGTCGGGCGAGTTCGTTTCGTGGTGCCGTCAGGCGAGTTCCCAGGTCCAGCCGGAGGCGAGGGGGGAGGAGACCGAGACCTCGCCGCCGGAGCGTGTGACGGTGAACGGCGTCGCCTCGCCGGAGGCGTGGTCGGTGACCGTGAGGGTCGTCTCGCCGTCCGGTCCCGGGTACACGCGCAGGGTCAGGCCGTCGAGGTAGTCGTAGTCCGGCCGGTCGTCCGTGGCCCCGACGGGCAGGACGGCGCCTTCCCGCACGTAGATCGGCATCGAGGTGAAGCCGTGGGTCTCGGTGCGCCAGCCTCCGCCCTCGACCCGCTCTCCCGTCAGGTAGTTCGTCCACGTGCCGTCCGGCAGGTAGACCTCCACCGTCCCGTCGGGGGTGAAGACGGGGGCGACGAGCAGGTCGGGGCCGAGCATGTACTGGGTGTCGAGGTAGGCGACGTTGCGGTCCCCGGGGAACGCCATCGCCATGGGCCGCATGACGGGCGTCCCGCGCTCGTGCGCCTGGACGCCGGCCTGGAACAGGTACGGCATCAGCCGGAGCTTGAGCTTCGTGAACAGCCGGGTCACCTCGACCGCCTCCTCGTCGAAGGCCCACGGCACCCGGTAGGACGACGAGCCGTGCAGCCGCGAGTGCGAGGACATGAGCCCGAAGGCGACCCACCGCTTGAAGACGCCGGGGTCCGGCGTGCCTTCGAAACCGCCGATGTCGTGGCTCCAGAAGGAGAAGCCGGAGAACGCGAGCGACAGGCCGCCGCGCAGGGTCTCGGCCATGGACGCGTAGCTCGACCCCGTGTCGCCGCCCCAGTGCACCGGCAGCCGCTGACCGCCCGCGGTCGCCGACCGTGCGAACAGCACCGCCTCGCCCGGACCGCGTTCTTCCTGGAGCACCTCGAACACTGCCGTGTTGTAGAGGTGCGTGTAGAGGTTGTGCATGCGTTCGGGCGTGGAATCGTCGAAGTAGGCGACGTCGAGCGGGATGCGCTCCCCGAAGTCGGTCTTGAAAGCGTCGACTCCCTGACATTGAAGGGCACGCAGCTTGGACTGGAACCAGCGGGTCGCGCCGGGGTTGGTGAAGTCGACGAGCCCCATGCCGGCCTGCCACAGGTCCCACTGCCAGACCGACCCGTCGGGACGCCTGAGCAGGAAGCCCCGCTCGGCGGCCTCGGCGAACAGCGGTGAGCGCTGGCCGATGTAGGGGTTGATCCACACGCAGACCCGCAGGTCCTTCGCGTGCAGGCGGGCGAGCATGCCCTCGGGGTCGGGGAAGACGCGCGGGTCCCACTGGAAGTCGCACCAGTTGAACTCGCGCATCCAGAAGCAGTCGAAGTGGAAGACCGACAGCGGCAGGTCGCGCTCGGCCATGCCGTCGATGAACGAGGTCACCGTCCGCTCGTCGTAGGCGGTGGTGAACGAGGTCGACAGCCACAGGCCGTAGGACCACGCGGGCAGGCGCGCGGGACGGCCGGTGAGCGCGGTGTACCGTTCGATGATCCGCTCGGGCGTCGGCCCGTGGATCACGAAGTATTCGAGGCTCTCGCCCGCGACCGAGAACTGCGCGCGCTGCACCGCCTCCGACCCGATCTCGTACGAGACGTGCCCGGGGTGGTTGACGAAGACGCCGTATCCGCGGTTGGTGAGGTAGAACGGCACGTTCTTGTAGGCCTGCTCCGAGGAGGTCCCGCCGTCGGCGTTCCAGATCTCCACGGTCTGGCCGTTCTTGACCAGCGGCCCGAAGCGCTCCCCGAGCCCGTAGACCACCTCGCCCACCCCGAGCGTGAGCTGCTGGGCGAGGTGGACCGACGAGCGCGGCCCGCCGGTGCCGCCCCGGGCGTTGCCGACGGGGCCGCGGTCCACCTGCGCGTCGTCGGCGAGCCGGAAGTACCCGATGGACTTGTGGCCGCTGGAGGTCAGCGGGCGGCCGTCACCGTGGAAGGACAGGTTCCAGGGGGCTCCGGGCGTCATGGTCGCGCTCAGCGCGCCGCTGGTGAGCGTCGCCCCGCCGGCGTCGTCCGTCTCGACGACGCCGTGGCCGTCCTCGGCGCCGACGAGGTCGAAGCCGCGTGCCTCGCCGCCTCCCACGTGGTGGTCGATCCGGACGCGGATCACGTCCGGCAGCGGTGACGACAGCCGCAGCGAGAGCACCGGCCGGTTGAGCGTGTCGCCCCGGCGCCGGATGACGGTGGTGGGCGCGGTGACGGTGAACGCCCTGCCCTCCGCCCAGATGTCATGGGCCTCGGCGGCGTACAACGCGGTGACTCCGGGGCGCATCTGCCAGAGCCCGTCGGTGAACTTCATCGGTGGAGATCCTTTTCAGACGACGCTGCCGGCCGGGGGAGCGTTCCGGCCGTCATCCCTTCAGCCCGCCGGCCAGCAGGTCGGCGCGCCAGAAGCGTTGCAGGACCAGGACGAGGACGACCAGCGGGATGACGGACACGGCCGAGCCCATGATGACCAGTGAGTACAGGTCGCCGTCTCCCGCGCCCTTGCCCAGGAACGTGTACAGGCCGAGGGTGATCGGGTACTTGTCCTGGTCCGACAGCATGATGAAGGGCAGCAGGAAGTTGTTCCAGATGCCGACGAACTGCAGCAGGACACGTTCACGAGTCCTTGCACCATCATCGGCAGGACGATGCGGCCGAAGATGCGCAGCTCGCCGGCGCCGTCCATGTCTCGGCGAGATCCCTGGTGGTGCCGCCCTGCCAGGCGGCCAGGTTGACCCAGTATCCGGCCCGCTGCGCCGCGGTCTGCACGCCGCGCAGGATGCGGGGCAGCTCGTACAGCTCGGCTCCGGAAAGGGTGATCGTTCAGGACGCGGGAGACGGTGACGTGCGACACCCCGGCCTCGCGTGCCACGTCCACCATGCCTGGTGCCCGGTTCATGTCCTTCACTTCCCAGCTTCCACCACGACGCCCCCGCCTGCCGGTGTCACGTCGATGGTGTCACACCCGCCACGCGTTCCGGCCGGACAGCGGGAGCAGCCGGAGGTTCGTCCTGCTCAGAGGTCGCGGATCGCGCGGGCGGCGTTGATCAGGCCGATGTGGCTGAAGGCCTGCGGGAAGTTCCCGAGGGCTTCTCCCGTGGCGGAATCGACCTCTTCGGCCAGCAGGCCGACGTCGTTGGCGTACGAGGCGGCGGTCTGGAACACGTGCCTGGCCATGGCGCGCCGGCCTGTGAGCGCCGCGGCGTGCGCGAGCCAGAAGGTGCACAGCAGGAACGTCCCCTCCTCGCCGAGAAGCCCGTCGGCGGCATGGTAGCGATGGACCAGGCCGCGGGCGTCGGTCAGATGCGCCGCCACGGCGTCCACGGTGGCCCGCACGCGTGGGTCGTCGCCGGGCAGGAACCCGACCATGGGCATCATCAGCACGGACGCGTCCAGGTCGGGGGCGGTGAACGCCTGGGTGAAGGCGCCCACCTCGTCGTTCCATCCGTGGGTCAGGATCGCGGCGCGGATCTGTTCGCGGGTGCGCCTCCAGCCGGCGACGTGGCCGTCGGCCCCCAGCAGGGGCGCCAGGGTGATCGCCCGGTCCAGGGCCGCCCAGCACATGAGTTTCGAGTGCAGGAAGTGCCTGCCGGGGCCACGTACCTCCCAGAGCCCCTGGTCCGGTTCCGGCCAGCGCCGGGCGGCGGCGTCGGCCACGCCGACGAGGAAGGAGCGGGTGAGGGTGTCGAGCGTGCCCGCGTCGCGGTAGATCTGGTGGGCCGCGTCGAGCAACTCCCCGTAGACGTCGATCTGGCGCTGCTGCCAGGCGTCGTTGCCTACGCGTACCGGGGAACTGCTCCGCCAGCCGGTCAGGTGGGGGAGCGGCCGTTCGCTCAGGTCCCGCTCGCCGCCGACCCCGTACATGATCTGCAGATCGGCGCCGCGGTCGAGCTGGGTCGCCGAGGCGCGGGCGAGGAAGGCGAAGAAGGCGGTCTCCTCCCTCTCGCACGCCGCCGTGGCGAGCGCCTGCAGGGTGAAGCTGGTGTCGCGGATCCAGGTGTAGCGGTAGTCCCAGTTGCGCTCCCCGCCGACGCTCTCCGGCAGGGAGGTGGTGGCCGCGGCGACGATGGCCCCGGTGGGGGCGAACGTCAGCGCGCGCAGCACCCGGCCGCTCAGGCCGACCTGCTCCTCCCACGGGCCCTGGTAGCGGGCGTGCAGCCGTGACCAGGACCGCCAGCCGGCGACGGTGTCCCTGAGGCGGCGGCGGATGTGGCGCGGACTCAGCGGCGGCGGTTCAGGACCCCAGGTCCAGCCGGTCCCCAGAGCCAGTTCCAGGTGTTCCCCCGCTCCCAGCGTGAGGGTGGTGTCGGCGACCGCCCCGCTCACGCGCAGCTCGACGGGCGTCGACAAGGTGAGGACGCAGGCGCCGCCGTGGGCGACGAGGCCGTCGCGAACCGGCCGCATCAGCGGCTTGACGAGCCCGAACTCGGGCCGTGGAGAGTACGCCACCTCCACGGGCACCCGTCCTTCGACACAGGTCACCTGGCGCAGGAGGACGCCCGGTGAGGACGCGCCCATCGAGTGCCCCCGTTCGCGCCGGCCCAGCGCGAGGGCGTCCACCAGGACCACGGTTCCGTCCGGGCCGTGGAAGGTGGTCTCCAGCACGAGGCTCCCGTCCAGGTACCTGCGGGTGACCTCGGTGTGCCGGGTGGGGCGGACGGACCAGTACCCGGCGCTCTCGTCGAGCACCCGGGCGAAGATCGACGGGCTGTCGAAGCGGGGCATGCACAGCCAGTCCACCGAACCGTCGGAGGTGACCAGGGCCGCCGATCGGCAGTCCCCGAGCAGGGCGTGGTCGCTGATCGGCCGGGTGCTCAAGGGAGCCTCGTCAACCGCTCGGCGAGGATCGCGGGGATCGCGGCGCCCGGACATGGAGCCGGGGCCCGGCGACGACCCTGTGCCGGCGCAGCCGGATGGCGTAGGCGAGTGCCGACCCGGCGAAGAGCACGCCGGTGACCAGCAGCCACCGGCCGAGGTACGGACTCGTGTCCAGCCCTGTCGACCGGTGGTAGGTGTCGTCGGCCAGGCCGAGGATGAGGGGGAACCAGATGAGGAACAGGAGACCGGACAGCGCGGCCGGCACGCGCAGGTAGTTGATCGGCGGTGGCCGTCCGGGGTCACCGGACGGTCGCCGGCGGCGACGCCACGGCCGCCGCTGGGCCGCGACGTCGGCGACGGCGTACAGCGGATACAGCAGCAGGTCGTGGACGACGGCGGCGCCGACGAACCACACCGCGAAGCCGGCCCAGATGCCCGCGGCGACGACCCGGGTGGCGGCGTATCCGGCCAGGGCGAAGCAGGCGAGCAGCGCCAGGAGGTGCAGGGGATCGGCGCCGTAACGGGCGGCCGTCCAGCGGTACGCGCGGCGGATCCTGGAAGGCATGTCGTCACTCATCTCGCCGTGGGACGGAAGCTGATCCTGCGGACCCACTTCGTGTTGTGGACACCGGGGGCGTTCGGGACGATGATCCTGGCGGGGAAGCCGTGGTCGAGCGACAGGTCGGCGCCGTTGACCCGCAACGCGAGCAGGGAGCGGGGGTCGGCCACCTGGCCCGCGCCCAGCGATGCCTGGCCGAAGGCGCCCCCACGCTGCAGGGATTCGACCAGGGCGTACGCCGTGCCGGGCGTGATCCCCGCGAGCCGGGCCAGATCGGCCAGCCGTACGCCCGTCCACGACTGCTCCGTCGACCACCCCTCCACGCACGCGATCGGCAGCACGTAGGTGTGCAGCGGCATCGCCAGCAGGTCCGCGCGGCTCAGGAGCGCCGGACGCGCGCCGGCCAGTTCCAGCCTCCATCCCGGGCCGGTATCCGCCAGATGGACGCCCATGGCGCTGGCGGCCTTGTTGACCTGGAAGTCGTTGGGGCCCGTGCCGTAGTCCCGGCCGTGCGGGGCCAGCAGCGCGGTGCGGCGCAGAGGCCCGTCGATGGTCTGGCCGACGGACAGGCCGAACGTGATCAGCGAGGCGCCGCCCACGAAGGCGAGCGCGCCTCGCCGGGACATGGTGGGTTCCGCCGGGGACAGAGGCGCCAGGCCGTCCGGATCGGGCGGTTCGGGACGGGTGGCGTCCAGCCCGGTCCGCAGTTCGCGCCGGATGCTCCGTGACCGCAGTGATCGGACCATCTTCGGCAGTTTGAGGGCCACGTGAACGGCGAAGGCCGCGAGGAAGATCCAAGCCCCGTACAGGTGGGCCGGGTAGAACGAGAACGGGAAGACGTAGAAGAGCTGGATGTTCAGAATGCCGGTGACGAACTCGAACACCGCGCCGCCGACCAGGAGCAGCAGACTGGCCCGCTCCACGGCCTGGGCGACGGAGCGGGCCGGTGGCCAGATGAACAGCCTCGGGATCACGGACCACAGCTTGGCCAGCAGCACCGCGGTCAGCGTCAGCCCCAGGACGACGTGCACTCCCTGGGTGACCCGATACAGCGAGGCCGGGTAGGTCGGCCAGTCGAAGAGGTAGAAGCCCAGCAGTCCCCTTTCGGGGGTGGTGTCGTTGTCCGGCACCCGCGGATCGTAGGCGGCGTAGGACAGCAGCCCCGTGATCGCGAGGATCGGGATGCCGGCCAGCAGGACCAGCCCGAAGACCGACGTCAGCCAGGGGCCGCGGAGTGGGCTGCGCCAGAACTCCGGCCGGAACGGACCCGGCGGAGGATGGTCTCGCAGCCAGGCGGCGGCTTGCCGGCCGGGAGGTCCGGGGCGTCCGGTCGTGCGGTCCGCCCCCGACGTGGGCTCGCGGTCGTGATGAGCGTCCCCTCGGGACGGCCGGTCAGACACCGAATCACCCCAACCATGCGTTCCGCCGAAGCGGGCGAGCCCCCAGCCATCAATGCCGGGAAACGAACTTCCCGTCCTATTTGCCGGAAATACCCGCACGTCGTCGCGACGTAACTCACAGCTTGCGACCATGCTCCGAGTGTGGCGGCCGTGCGGCGCTCACCCGAGCCGCCGTGCGGCGTTCACCCGAGCCGCCGTGCGGCCTCCGCGCAGGAATCACGCCCGATGGGCAGCCACAACGTCGAAGGCGCCGGCGGCCCCCCGCCGACCGGCCGGAACACGCCGCGCGGGACGTCCGCCAGAAGCCTCTCCGGGCAGCGGCGGTAGTACCGCGTCAGGTCGGCGGGGAATCCCCGGAGCTCGGCCGGCCGCCCGACCACGATCGCCGCGAACCGACGTTCCGTCACAGCCCGGCGGATGCTGCGTTCGAGTGCCTCCCGGGCGGCGGAACCGCTGCCGCGCAGGACGTCGGCGGCGGCCGCCCGATGGGCCACAGGCGGAAGCCCGGCCAGCACGCTCAGCCCCGGATCGGAGAGGATCGCCACCGGCCCGTCGAAGCCGGCCAGCCACGCGCGCAGCCGGTCACCGACACGGCGATCCGCGGCGTCCGGGATCGTCCTGCCGGCGGCGGAGGCGCCCATGGCCAGGACGGCGAACTGGGCCAGGACCAGTGCCCCGGCCACCAGCGTGCGCGGGCTCGGTGTGGCGCCGCCCATCGCGATGCCGGCGAGCAACGCCACGGCCGCGTAGACCGGGAGCATGTTGTTCACCGCGCCGCCCGAGTGCAGAAGCCCGGCGTAGCCCTCCACGGCCAGCGCGAGGCAACCCAGGGCGACGACCGGCGGTGTCCGCCGCACCGCGAGCAGGGCGGCCACCAGGGCGATGCCGAGCGTGGGCAGCAGGTACCAGGTCCAGAACCCGGCCGGCGCGGAGCGGTCGAGCGGATGCTGGGCGAGGATCCGGAAGACATAGAACACGTACCAGCCGTGACTGCCCAAGCCCCATACGAGCGTGGTCAGGCCCACCACCGCCGCGAACGTCGCCGCCAGTAGCCCTCCCAGACGCCGCCGGGGCCCGCACAGCAGCGTCACGCTGATCACCGCGGCCTCGGCGAGCGCGCTCTGCTTGGCGAGGAAGGCGGCCGAGAGCAGGAGCCCGGCGGCCACCGCCTGGCCGGGCCGGCGCATCCAGCGAGCCGTGTGGAGGCCGGCGAGGCTGAGGAGAAGGAACAGCGAGTCCACCCGGGCGAAGTCGAACCACGAGGCGGCGGCGAAGTAGGTCGCGGCGTAGAGCCCCGCCGTCGCCACCCCCGCGGCCAGATCCCCGGTCTCGCGCTGAACCAGCCGTGCGAGGAGGACGAAGCAGCCCAGCGCGGCGACCAGCGACAGCAGCCGGAGCGGAAGATAGGACAGACCCAGCAGGCCCGCCAGCACCGCCGACGCGGCGAAGTACAACGGAGGATAGGCGTCGGGCACGTAGTCGGCCGTGGGGGCGGAGTAGAGCGGCCGGCCGGCGAGCAGACGTCCCACCTCGACCAGGGAGTTGCCCTCCAGCCATTCCAGGGCGTACGGGTAGCCCATGCGGCTCACGGCGACGTACGCGCACACCGAGATCGCGGCGAGTCCCGTGGTCGCAGCGAGCAGGTGCGGAAGCCGGGCCACCCGTACCGGGCCGAGCCGCACCCCGTGGTCACGGCTTCGGTTCGAGAGACGAGAGGAAGACGACGTCCGCGGCCACACCGGTCACGTTAACGACGAAGTGCCGGCGGCACGGCCGAGGCCGCTGCATGAATCGGTCTCGACACGGTCAAGGACCATCCGCGCGGCAGGTGACGCCCCCTCCTCGCCGGAGACCCGGCAATAGCGTCGGTCAGGTGCGGATACTGGTCACCGGTGCGGCCGGGTTCATCGGAAGTCACGTGGCCGAGGCGCTGCGGGCGGCCGGCCACGAGGTGTCCGGCCTCGACCGCCGGGCGGGTGACGGTCACGTGGTCGGTGACGTGCGCGACGCGGACCTGCTCGGCCGTCTGCTGCGCCGCGTCGACGCGGTGGTCCACCAGGCCGCGAAGGTGGGGCTCGGGACCGGCGTCCGCGACCTGCCCGACTACACGTCGGTCAACGTCCACGGCACCGCCGTGCTGCTCGCCGCCATGGCGGAACACGGCGTGCGCCGCCTGGTCCTGGCCTCGTCCATGGTCGTGTACGGCGAGGGCGCCTACGACTGCCCGCGACACGGCCTGATCCGGCCGGGCCCACGCGCGCGGGAGGATCTCGCCCGCCTCACGTTCGAGCCCCGCTGCCCGCGCTGCGGGGCCGAACCGGCGCCCGTCGCGATCGACGAGGACGCGCGCCCGGACCCCCGCAACGTCTACGCGACCACCAAGCTCGCTCAGGAGCACCTGGCCGCCAACTGGGCGCGGGAGACGGACGGGACGCCGGTCGCGCTGCGCTACCACAACGTGTACGGCCCGAGGATGCCCCGGGACACGCCGTATTCCGGCGTCGCGGCGATCTTCCGGTCGGCTCTGGAGGCGGGCCGGGCCCCTCGGGTGTTCGAGGACGGCCGCCAGCGGCGCGACTTCGTGCATGTACGGGACGTCGCCCGCGCCAACCTCGCGGCCCTCGAAGCCGGCACCGCCCCGGGAACGCTGACGACCTGCAACGTGGCCAGCGGAGAACCGCACACGGTCGGGGAGATGGCCGCCGCGCTCGCGGCCGCGTACGGAGGCCCCGATCCCGTCACGACCGGCGAGTACCGCCTGGGCGACGTGCGGCACATCGTCGCCGCCGCCGACCGCGCCACGCGTGAGCTCGGCTTCCGCGCGGAGATCGGCTTCGCCGCGGGCATGCGGGAGTTCGCCGTGGAGCACCTGGCGTGATGAGGACGTCCCGCGGCTCCGGCGTCGATCCATGAGGCTCGACGTGGTGCTGCCCTGCCTGGACGAGGAGGCCGCCCTGCCCTGGGTGCTCGGGCGCATGCCGGACCGCTTCCGGCCGATCGTGGTCGACAACGGCTCGACCGACGGGTCCGCGCGGGTCGCCGCCGAGCTCGGCGCGACGGTGGTGAGCGAGCCCCGGCGCGGGTTCGGCGCCGCCTGCCACGCCGGGCTGATGGCCGCGACCACCGAGGTGATCTGCTTCATGGACGCCGACGCGTCGCTGGACCCCCGGCAGTTGCCGCTGGTGGCGGGGCCCGTCCTGGACGGCGAGGCGGAGCTGGTCCTCGGCCGCCGCGCCCTCGCCCCCGGCGCGTCGTGGCCCGCGCACGCCAGGCTCGGCAACGCGGTGCTGGCCTGGAGGCTGCGCCGCCGGACCGGCGCCCCGCTGCACGATCTGGGGCCGATGCGGGCGTGCCGCCGCGCCGACCTGGTGGCACTGGGGCTGGCCGACCGGCGCTGCGGCTATCCCCTGGAGATGGTGCTGCGCGCGGCGTCCGCGGGCTGGAGGATAGCGGAGACCGAGGTGGACTACCTGCCCCGGACGGGCCGCTCGAAGGTGACCGGCACCGTGCGCGGCACGCTCCGGGCCATCGCGGACATGCGCCGGGTCATGGCCGGCCGCGAGGGCAGGGCATGAGCGGGCCCGCGGCGGGAGGGCACGGCGAGAGCGGGCCCGCGGCCGGAGGGCACGGCGAGAGCGCGGCCCAGGTCGTGGTGTTCGCCAAGGAGCCGGTGCCGGGCAAGGTCAAGACCCGGCTGATCCCGCCCTTCACCCCCGGCGAGGCCGCGGCGCTGGCCGCCGCCGCGCTGGCGGACACGCTGCGGACGGTCGCCCGCGTGCCGGCCACCCGCCACGTGCTCGTACTCGACGGCACTCCAGGGGCCTGGCTCCCCGAGGGCTTCACGGTGCTGCCGCAGCGCGGCCGGGGACTGGACCAGCGGCTCGCGGCGGCCTTCCACGACGCCCACCGCCTCCTGCCCGCCCCCACCGTGCTCATCGGCATGGACACGCCGCAGGTCACGCCCGACCTGCTGACCACCGCCCTGTCCTCGCTCGGCCCCCACGACGCGGTGTTCGGCCCGGCGGAGGACGGCGGATTCTGGCTGCTCGGGCTGCGCGTTCCCGAACCGGCGTTGCTCCTCGGCGTCCCGATGTCGGAGCCGACCACGGGTGAGGCCCAGTTGCGCAGGCTCACCGAGGCCGGGTTGAGCGTGGCCATGCTGCCGTGCCTGACGGACGTCGACACCGCGGCGGACGCGTACGCGGTGGCGGCTCTCGCTCCACGCTCCGCCTTCGCCGCCGCCCTCGCCGGAACGACGTCAGGTCCGCACCTCGACTGACGGGAGCGCCCGCGCACTCCCGGCGGTCCGATGCGACGATGTGCTCCGGCTCGCGGACCGGGATCCTCGGCTCAGACCAGGTCGATGCGTTCCTGGGCGATCGGGTAGCCGGCCTTGGCGAACGTGGCGGCCATCGGCAGGTTGGTCTGGTCCGTGCCGGCCACGATGCGCTCCACCCCCTCGGCGACCAGGAGGTGCGTGGCCTCGGCGAGCAGGTCGTAGGCGTACCCGTTGCCGCGGTGCTCGGGCACCACGCCGATGAAGCCGACGATCGGGGCGCTGTGGTTGGCGGCGGGGACGGTCAGCCCGACGAGGTCCCCGCCGGGCGTGCAGGCCAGCCGCCACCACTCGCGCGGGCTCGGCAGCCAGCGCAGCAGGTCGAGCTCCTCCCGGGCGGCCGCGTCCACCCCGGACTCGGCGACGGTACGGCGCGTGTGCGCGTCGAGGCTGCCCTGGCCGACGCGGCGGAGGACCTCCAGGATCACCTCGTCGTCGGGTTCGGGCCGGAACCGGAGCCGGCCCGGACGTTCGGGCAGGCCGCAGTCGGGCGTCCACTCATACCGGTAGCGTTCGACGAGCACGGACATGCCCGCGGTCACGGCCGCGTCGATGCGGGCCTGCACCTGTTCGCGCGCCTCGGGGTTCTCCCGCCAGCCCGTCGGCAGCTTGATGGAGTACTCGGCGCGCAGCGGCGCCGTGCGCAGCAGTTCCACCGCCGCGCCGGCGTCGGTGAAGTCGAACCAGTCGAGCGCCATGGGCTCGGCGTCGTCCGGCCCGGCCCACCAGGCGGCTCGGGCGACGACCTTGCCGTCGCGCAGGGCCACCCACGACCATTCCGGCCGGTACTCGCCGGCGGCGGCCATGGCGGCGTAGGTGTCGCCGAACGCGGCGAAGCCCACCAGCCCGGGGTCCGGCAAGGAGTCGAAGAGGTCTTCCTCCCCTGCCACGAGGGGACGGATCACCAGATCGGTCATGCGAAAAGTCCTTCTACGGGTGGCGACGCGCTCCCGTTCAGACCCTCGGCGCCCTCGGAACGAGGCGGAAGCGCATGACAGTCATCGTGGTCATGGTCTCCACCTCCTCGGTCTCACTTCGTCTCATCGAGAGCGCCGGAGCAGCATAGCAGGAAGGATCACGGGTCAGTCGTCGACGCCGCGGGTGCGCAGCGCCTCGCCCAGGGTGTCGGCGTGCCGCAGGACGCTGATCAGGAGCGGTACGGCGAACGCGCGGACGCTCCACTCGACCCCCCGGGCCCGCTGGGCCTCCCTGACCCGCGTCGCGAGGCCGGAGACGACCGGCACGCTGCGCACGGTGAGGGACAGCAGCAGCGACAGCCGGAACGGGTCGAGGCCGACGAACCTCGCGGGCGCCAGGCAGCGTTCCAGGCAGGCCATCATGGCGGCGGTGCGGGTGGTGAGCGTCACCAGTCCCGCCAGGGCGACGGCCAGCACCATCCGCAGCGTGGACGTCACCGCGACCGGCAGCCCCGCCGTCAGGGCCTGCCCGGCGAACAGGGCGACGGCGAACCAGCGGACGGGCCGGATCTGCGCCCAGCCCGCCGCCCAGCCGACACCCGAGACGGCGTACAGCACGGCCACGGCCACCGCGGCGCCCCCGAGCGCCGGTGGGGAGCCCATCAGCACGAGCGCCGTGCACGACAGCGCGAGCCCGAGCAGCTTGACGCCGGCGCCGAGGCGGTGCAGCGGTGACCGGCCCGGAACGTAGGCGCCGGTGAGCCCGCTCACGCCATCAGCTTCCGGTAGTGACGCATCGCCGCGCCGGGCTCGTCGTCGGCGACCACGCGGCCGTCGTCCAGCACCACGACGCGGTCGAAGTCCTCCAGCAGCGCGAGGTCGTGGGTGACCACCACCACCTGGTGCGGCAGGCCGCGCAGGAGGCCCGCGAACTGGCGGGAGTGGCGCAGGTCGAGCAGCGTCGTCGGCTCGTCCATCACCAGGACGCGGGGCTCCAGCACCAGGACCGAGCACAGGGCCAGCAGCTGCTTCTGGCCGCCGGAGAGCTGGTGGGCGGGATGGTCGGCGTGCTCCGACAGGCCGTTCTCGGCCAGCACGGCCTGGACCCGCCGCTCCACCTCCTCGGGCCGCAGCCCCTTGCGGCGCAGCGAGAAGGCCACGTCCTCGGCCACGATCGGCATGACGATCTGGGCGTCCGGGTCGGTGAAGACGAATCCCACCTCGCGCCTGATCCGGGCGCCGTGCTTACGGGTGTCGCGCCCGAGCACCGTCACGCTGCCCGAACTCGGCAGGGCCAGCCCGTTGATCAGGCGGGCGAGGGTGCTCTTGCCGGAGCCGTTGGCGCCGATCACGCCGACGCGCCGTTCCGCGAGCGACAGCGTGACGCCGCGCAGCACGTCGCGCCGCCCGAGCCGGACATGGACGTCGGTGAACTCGATCACTCACACCACCTCGAACAGCGCGGCGACCCCGAGGCCCCCGCCGACCGCCGCCGTCGCCAGCCCCAGAGTTCCCACGGGTGCGCCCGCCCGTACGAGCCTGCCGAACAGCCGGGTGACCACGACGGCGCCGCTGGCGCCCCAGGGATGGCCGAGGGCGAGGGAGCCTCCGTCGGCGCACACCCGCGCCCGGTCGCCGTCCAGCGGGTCGAGCCCGAGCGCGTCGGTCACCGCCAGAACCTGCGCCGCGAACGCCTCCACGATCTCCACGGCCGCGACCTGCCCCAGGGTGACGCCCGCGCGGTCGAGCACGCGCCGGACGGCGGGCACCGGCCCCCACCCGGGCAGCGACGGGTCGCAGCCGACGACCGCGCCCGCCCGCAGCCGCAGCCCGGGCAGGCCGGCCCGCAACCGTTCGGGGACGAGGGCGACCGCTGCGGCGCCGTCGCTGACCGGGGAGGAGTTGCCGGCGGTCACCGTGCCTCCGGCGACGAACGCGGGCGGCAGCCGCGACAGCGACTCCAGCCGCAGGGGCCGGGGCCGCTGGTCGGCCGTCCGGCCGCCGACGGCGACGATCTCCCGGTCGAAGCGGCCCGCGTCCCGCGCGGCCAGCGCCTTGGCGTGGCTCTGGTGGGCGTAGGCGTCCTGGCGTTCGCGGCTCACGCCGCGGGAGGCCGCGAGCGCCTCGGCCGCCGGGCCCATGTCGGGGTCCGGGTGTCCGTCCGGCGCGAACGGCGCCCGCTCGTACGGCACCGGCGGCGCGTCCCCTCCGCCGCGGTGCGCCCGCAGCGGCGCGGTG